>JALVEG010000111.1 GCA_027031145.1 Saprospiraceae bacterium
TTAACAATGTCTGCATCAATGCAGGCAATTAAATATATAAAACGCAATATATTAAGCAAAATTATAATATATTTTTTAAAAAGTTGTATTCTTTAACTATAATTTAAGATTAATCACTGATTTGATTTGTCTGAGTTGTAAAATAGGATAATAATAGTACAAAAAAATGAAATGTGGAATAATAGATCGACAGGAATATTATAGTTAAACCGGTATAAGTTATCTGACAACTTCAAATTCCGTTTTTCCAAAAAATGATTTTCCTGTTTTTGAAAATCCTTTAATGATCACTTCGTAAGTATTGCAAACATCGGAACTAAAAAATTGAATATCATTAATATTTTCAGAGTTTATTATAGGGTTCCAATACAATGTTGTTCTGAAATCTGGAATGGGACTCGAAATTGATTCTGAATAATCAGGATAAGTAAAAATTTGTGGTTTATCTAATGTCTTAACAGATACAAAAACAGAATTATCATCCCATTTGTATGAAGCAAAATTATTGGTTTTGGTTTTTATTGAGAATATTCCATTTAGATAATGATTTCCTAAGATGTATTTGGAATTATATACTTCTATGGTTTTTATTAATGAAGGTTCTATCTGTAATAATTTTTCAATATTGAATATAGGAATATTGTCCAATAATATCAGTGGGTCTTTATAAGTCCTTTTTTCTCTTTTGCTAAATATTGATATTCCTCGCTCTCCTCTTGGTCCGTAAACATTTACTCCGGGAATCAATTCTCTTATTATATCATCCAAACTTGGTAGTTCAATATAGGTTTTTAAATCTATTATTATATCAGGGTTGCCTAAATTGAAACCTGAAAATGAGTGGTTATAAATTGAAAATGCATTTTTATTATTTATAGGTTTGAATTTTTTGGTAATTTGATAATTCAGAAAAATAGTCTCAAAAATCTTATTCAAACTGTCATTATAGATAAGTGGAATATTTTGGATTTCAGGGAAATCGGAAGAGAAGTTGTTATTAACAAGGATTTCTGTTTCATCATCAGAATTATCTTTTATTCCTACAAATAATTTATGTTCTCCTCTTAAATTATTGAATGAAAAAACAAACCGTCCGTCTTTACCGGTATTAGTCAGATGAATTTGAGGTTTTTTGCTTATAACAGATGAAATACAAGTCAAATTGGGAACAGGCTCTTCTGTTTCTTTTTTTCTGACGATTCCACTTAGAGTTAAATATCTTATTTCAGGAATCCATTTTAGATCATTTACATTTTTTAATATATTTTTTTTATTGAAATTATAGCTTGAAGAATAGATTTTACTATTTTCAAAAAAATATTGAAGCCAGTTATTTTGTGCATAATACAATTTAATGGTCTCATTATCATATCCGCTTCCTTTTATTCTCACTGATATTGACATATCGGCTATTTCATCGAAATTATCTATTTTTAGTTTTATTTTTTCTCTTTGATGATATTTAGATTTGGTGGTTTTTATTGGTAAAAATTTATATGATTTGGTATTATTTACCTTTTCAAATTTTGTTTTATCCGGTTGCTGAATATTTTCAATTTCCTGAGATTTATTTTCAGGATTAATTATTGAAACAACTTGAGTATATAAATTTTCAACAGGAAAATTCCTTTGATAAAGAGTATAAGCTCTTAAAAAATAGTTGCCCGAATTAATATTTTCAGGTATTAACAGATTACCGGCAGCAGTTCCTTTTGAAAGTTTATATTTATTTTGCAAATAGACGTTCTTATTTGCATCAAATAATTCAATATATAAAACTTTGCTGAATTCACTTTGAAGGCTGTCATTTTCCAAACAATAAGCTTTGAACCAAATTTTCTCACCTGTGATGTACCTGTCCCTGTCAGTATGCAGAAAAATCTTCTCTGTTGGTAGTGGTTTATCGCAGTTACCGTAATCTTGACTAAAAACCGGATATGCTATAAGATTAAAAAATAATATAATGTTTAATATTTTCATATTCTTTTAATTGAGTCAATCTGTCCAAAAATACGGTTTTTTAGTAGTTGAACCTTCAGCAGCGGTACAATCAATGCATGTACCAAATGCCATACCTAAACCGGAATCGCTTGGGGTAAGGTAAATAGGCCATTCAGCCGGACTGGAGAATCTTAAAAAATCACTTACTTTATATGTTTCTATTTGGCATTCTTCCTGATAAGTCATTTCAGGTGGTCTGTTCACAAATATTCGTTTTTTGCTTACTCCTGCAACAAGAAAATAACCTAAAACAGGCTCATTTTTATTATATATATTTTTGATATTTCCCTTTATTTGAAATGGTTGTGCCGTATATAAAGAACTACCTGAAGAAGATTGTTTTTCTATATTTTTCCAAAAAATATATGCATCTTCATCTATGCTGTATTGTTTTACCAATAAACTGTATCTTTCCTCAAGTTTTTTATCATCTCCGGGAATAAAAGTAAGCGGTTGTTTGATTATTCTGTTTGAAGATAATCCTTCTGTTGAAGCAGTATAGACTTCATTTATATTGTATGTTGCATAGCAAATATGTAATGTGTCTGCATTTTTTACTTTTCTGTAATAACCTGCATAGGCATATTTTATCGGATAAATGGTTTTTATTTTATATGTGCCTTCCAAAAACCATAAAAAATAATTATTATCATAATAAGCTTTATTAGTTGTAACATTAAACTGATAGCCTACTGTCTGAATATTGGATGTTTCGGATCTATGATATTCAACCTTGCTTTCAATTGTGTTTATACCGGTTGGTTCTCTCAATTCTGAATATTTAGATTCATAAAGAATTCTTTGACTTGTCTTGATTGATAATTTGTATTTTTCGCCCACTTTTCCCCTAATTCCATTTTTATCTGTTCTATATTCGCCCGGGGCGTATTCAGTTAATTTTTCTTTCTCTCCACTTTGAGAAATGATAGTAACTTTGGCATTTGAAACAGGGGTTGATTTAGTTAAATTTGTATTTGATGCAATACTAAGTTTAATGATATATGGACCTTGTTCATTTGTGATCATACCATCGACAACCAATATATCTTCGAATTTATCAAGTTTAGGATCAAACTCTTTCACACATGAAGTTATAATAATAACGGGTAATATAAAATACCATTTAATACTCATAGTTTCCGAATTTATAATTGTATGTTATAGAAAAAACAGGATTTGGAAATATAGCCACTTTATATCCTTGTATTTTAATGTTGGTCTTTTTATAAAAATCGTTATAAATATTATTGACCTTAAAAAATACATTGTAAATATTGTACCTGCCCAAAAGATTGTAAACGGAAAATATCCATATTCCGTGCAATCGTTTTTTTGCTTTTAAATTGCCTTCTGCTTTTATGGAAATATCCATACGGAAATAGTCAGGTATTCTATATGCATTTCTTTCCGTGAAGTTTATTAACTTTATTCCATTTTGATAATAAATAGTAGTTGGATAAGTTATTGGCTTTCCCGTTGAATAAACAAAATTGGATGATAAACTTAGTCGTCTTAAAATTTTATAATTGAATACGATATTTACAGAATGAGGTTTGTCATAATTGGAAGGGTAGGGCTTTCCGAAATTTATCTGCTCTCCTTTGACAGGACTATTTACTAAAACAGATGAATTGAGGTAAGTATAATTTATCCAGCCATTGATTTGGCCTCTTGATTTTTTAAGCATAACTTCAATTCCTTTGACATCCATTTGCCCTTGTAAAATATTCCATTCAGGTACTGCATTAGCCAAAAAATCTGCTCCATCCTTGAATTCGACAAGATTCTTTATCTTTTTATAATAACCTTCAATTGACAATTCATATTTATTGTTGAAAAGATTTGAATAAATACCAAGGGAAATCTGATCTCCCTGCATAGGATTGATGTTGTAATCTGCCATTTTCCAATTATCCGTAGGAGATAAAGCAATAGTGTTGGACAATAAAAATATATATTGATGCAATCTGTTATAAGAGCTTTTTATAGATATATTTTGATTAATTGCATATTTTGCACTTATCCTGTAGTCCAAACCTGTATAAGTTTTGATGAATTGATTATTTCCAAAATGAAAAGTGTCTATGACACTTGAAGGTTTTTTCTCTGTATCTTGTTGATAAAGATATATGGATTTAGGGCCTAAATAAGAAAATATATTGTATCTCAATCCTGTAAGAAAAGTTAATTTAGCATTGGGTTCCCATTTATGACTTAAGAAAAAACCTGATTCCATTCCTTTTTCTTTTCCCAATTCTTTGGCTGTGATCTTGCTTTGATCACTTGCAGGTAGGAATTTACCGTTATTAATTTGATACAATATGCTACTGGCACCGAAATTTATACGGTGATGACGTCCCGGACGATACAAAAAATTCAGTTTGATTTCATTATGAGCTAAGTTGTTATTTTGTTTGTAAGCTTCATAAATATATTCCCTGTTTTCGGTATTAAGGAAATATTTACTGGCGATCAAGGATAAGTTCATATTGAAATTGTCTTTGAAAAAATGCTTCCATCTTAATGATGCACCTTGATTTTTTATATCATAAAGTGATCTTTTAGCAAAATTTATATCATCATAACTAAAATATGTTAGTGCCTCAATATTGTTTTTTTGATTCAAATGG
>JALVEG010000112.1 GCA_027031145.1 Saprospiraceae bacterium
GAAAGCAACACTTAAACCGGTTTCTTATAAAATTTTGAATCAGGTTGCGGATATTATGAAAAGATATCCGGATTATAATTTGGTTATAGCAGGACATACGGATAATACGGGTTCCGCTTCAAAAAATCAAAAACTTTCAGCAAATAGAGCTAAATCATGCTATGACTATTTGATAGCTCAAGGTATTTCAGAGAGTAGAATGAGTTATGTGGGATATGGAGAATCAAGACCTATAGCTAACAATAATACATTAAGAGGAAGGGCATTGAACAGAAGAGTTGAGTTCAGTTTGGTTCCGGCTAAATAATATTGAAAGTTTAGCCTTAAAATTATATAAAAGCCGGTAAAAATAATTTTGCCGGCTTTTTTTATTAATTAAATAAAATATGTATTAACAAACTTATACTATTTTATTATGTTAATGATTTATTAAAAATATATTTTTGCAAACAATAATCTTTGGGTTTTGGTTTATATAAAAAAAGTAAAAAAATGAAATACTTAGTGATTTTGGTTTTGATTTTATCTTCGATCTCTTTAAATGCACAAAGGGGACATGATATAAAATTTGAAATAGAAAATTATAACAATGATACTTTATTGTTAGCATATTTTTATGGAGATAAACAATTGATCTATGATACGGTTTATGCAGAAAAGCCCGGTTATTTTGAATTGAAAGGGGATACGTTGATACATTCGGGAGTTTATATCGGTCTTGTTTATCCAAGTAAAGAATATTTTCAGTTCTTAATAAACAGTGAAGATCAGGATTTTGAATTGAAAACAGATTATGAGAACCTGGAAAATTTATCTGTTAAGGGTAGTAAAGATAATCAACTATTTATAACATATTTAAAATATATTATTGATAAAAATAAAGAAGCCAGGGAACTTGCAACTGAAAAAAAGAAAAAGGAAGATGCAAAATCAGATATTTCGGATGTAGAAGAAAAGATCAAAAAATTAGATCGGGAAGTTAAAGCATATCAAAGTAAAATTATCGAAAATAATCCTGCCTCTCTAACTGCAATGCTGATAAAAGCAAATACCGATATAGATATTCCTGATTTTGAAGGTACTAAAGATGAAATTGAATTAAAGAGATATTATTATTATAAAAAGCATTTTTTTGATGTAATTGATTTTAATAATCCGGCCGTTTTATATACTCCGTTTATTCATAATAAAATTGAAACTTATATTGAAAAACTTACTGTTCCGGTTCCGGACAGTATAATAAGTTCAATCGATACCGTATTGTCAAAAATGCCTTTACAAAGTGATGTTTGGAAATTCTATGTTTCATATTTTTTAAATAAATATGCCAGATCAAATTATATAGGTATGGATGCCGTATATGTTCATATTGCCAAGGAATATTATGGTAAAGGTTTGACACCATGGGTTGAACAAAATTCATTGGTTAGGATACTGGACAATGCGCTGCGTATGGAAAATGTATTGATAGGAAAAACGGCGCCCAATATTACACTATATACGCAAGATAGTATTCCTGTTAAAATTGGTGATATTAAAGCGGATTATATGGTTCTTCTGTTTTGGAAACCCGATTGCGGTCATTGTAAGCATTCAATGCCTGATGTTGTTAAATTTGCTCAGGAATACAAGGATAAAGGAGTTAAAGTAGTAACTGTTTGTACTAAATTAGGCAAAAAGTCTAAACAATGTTGGGAAGGAATTAAAGAGTTGAAAATGGAAGATTTTGATTATAATCTGGCAGACCCTAAGAATTTATCAAATTTTCATTCGGAATATAATGTCAGGGCAACACCTACTATTTTTGTACTGGATAAAGATAAAAAAATATTGATAAAACAAATTCCTGCTGATAAATTGGGTGAAATAATAGATACCTTTATAAAAGAAAAACAAAGTGAAAATGAAAAAAAATAAATTGTTATTAGGGGGATTACTATTGGTATTAGTAAGTTTCTTTTCATGTAATATTACTAAAAATATTTCATCTAAACAAAAGAATATTATTCTTGAAGTAAAAAAAGAATATGCTCCTGATTCCAGAGTTGCAGTTTTTAATATTGTACCTGAAAAAAGGGATGGGAAAATTGTTTTAAAAGGGGAAACCAATTTACCTGAAGCAAAAGAAGCTCTTTTGAATAAATTTACAGGAAAAAAAATAGAATTTGTTGATGAGATCAAAATACTTCCTGAAGAGAAATTAGGAAATAAAACCTTCGGAGTAGTAAGATTGTCTGTTTGTAATATGAGAACAAAACCCAAACATCCTGCTGAATTAGCTTCCCAGGCTATCTTAGGTACACCTGTAAATATCCTTAAAGAGAATCATGGCTGGTATTATATACAAACTCCCGACGGCTATCTGGGTTGGGTTGATAATGCAAGCATAAGTTCTTTGGAGCCTGCAAAAAAGAAAGAATGGATGAATTCACCTAAAATAATTTATACGGATATTTATGGTTTTGTATATGCATCGCCTGATGAAAATTCAGAGCATGTGTCTGATATTGTCGAAGGAGGAATTCTTAAGTTGATCGGGGAATCTTTGAACAAACTGTTTTGGATCGTAGCTTTTCCTGACGGCAGAGTTGGGTATATCAGTAAGGATAAAGCTGAAAAACTTGATAAATATTTAAGAGAAGTGAAAAATTATAATTCGGATGATATATTAAATACGGCTAAGGAATTGATGGGCATACCTTATCTATGGGGTGGTACCTCTGCAAAGATGCTGGATTGCAGTGGTTTTACTAAAACTGTATATTTTATAAATGGAATAACGTTACCTCGAGATGCTTCTCAACAAGTGAATGTCGGTAAAAAGATCAAACTGGATAATAATTTTTCAAAACTAAAACCCGGAGATTTATTATTTTTCGGTAAAAATAGAAAAGACGGATCAGAGAGAATAACTCACGTTGCTATCTATATGGGAAATGGTAAAATTATCCATGAAACAGGTGAAGTGAAAATCCAAAGTTTAAAGAGATCGGATCCTGATTTTGTTGAATACAGATTGAAATCATTGAAACAAGCCAGAAGAATTATTGGATATGAAGGTCAATATGGTATTGTCAGAACTATGGATATTCAATATTACGGTTTGTAGAAACATTTTCATCCTTTTTTACGTCTTATAATTAAATGCTGGTTCAGAAGTTATCTGTTCGAGATATAAATTTTTAAATAACTTAATAATGAAATTAAAAGAATTAATGTTTTTTTCGTTCATAATGATCATATTTACCACGGTATCTTATTCACAGAATAAATACCTTACAACCAAAGATTCTGATAAAGAAGCGATAGATATTATAAAAGAAACTCAAAGAAAACTCAAAGAAGCATCTTCTATTGAATTTGATTATACATATACCAGTAGAATGAAAGATGATGCACCTGTTGAAGTCAATGGTATCGGGAAACAAAAATCCGGTAAATATTATATAGAAATGGGTGATCAAACCATTTATTGTGATGGTAAGAGCATTGTGATTTATTTCAATACAAATAATGAAGCGCAAATCAATGATCTGGATGAGGATTCGGGTCAGTTGACTCCCGGAGCTATTTTGAATACTTTTGATACAGAATCTTATATTTATGTGTTATCAGTTGACAGGAAAATTAAAAATAAGGCTTTTTATAATATTATTTTTAAACCTGTTGATAAATATTCCGAATATATAAAAGTCGATGTTTTGATCGATAAAAAAACATTTTTGCCATATCAAATCAAAATGTTAATGAAGGATGGAAGTAAAAATATATTGAAAATAAATTCGATTAAAATGAACCAAAAAATAAATGATAACGTTTTTATATTTGACAGCAGTAAACACCCGGGTGTTTCTGTTGAAGACCTGAGGATGAATTGATAATAGACCTAAGACAGTTCTCAGTCTTAACCAACCTGATCGGCTTGAAATAGAACCTCGAGCCGGTCTTTTGTTTTAAAAAGGACGTAGGTTTGTAGAAAAACAATTTTCACACAATCTGCTTTAGCTGACGGAGATTGATAAGGTCTGATACTTAGGGCTTTAGTCCGAAAACATAAACCTGAGTATTTCCGGTTTATTTTACGAAGATCTTCCTGGTCTTGATCTTACCATCATTTGAAAGTCTCAACAAATAAATACCGGTATTCAGATCATCAAGTCTTAATTTTGCGCTGTGTAAACCATTTGGCAGTTTGTAACTGTTCAATTTTAATCCTTTGATGTCAAAAATATCTACCTTAGCATCATTGAAAATCGAATTTGTAGAATAGATATTTACAATTCTGGAGTCAACTGAATATCTGATAATCCAGTCTTCAAGTATTTCAAAGTCATGAACATAATTTGGAGGACAGGTTACCATATCCGGTTCTAATACGATATAACAATCTTCAACTTCAAGGTCTTTGATAATATACTCCAATTGCAAACTGTCTTTGCAGTTGTATGGTCCCAGAGTTACGGGTAATTCGTTGAAATTAAAATTGCCATAATGTATTCCATTGCCTTGTATGGAAAAACTATCGGATGTATTATTGCTGGTGAAATTAAGAGTTATCCAATAACTTTCAATTGTATCAAATGTTACTTCATAGCTTATATTTTCCAGATTACA
>JALVEG010000113.1 GCA_027031145.1 Saprospiraceae bacterium
CATTTTATAGAATGCCAATCCTTCGCCAAGGCTTCGGGTATCTGCGCTAAAGCTTAAGCGGCAGCGCACGATTGCGAATCGCCTTCGCCGTCGGTCGAAGCCTTTGGCGAAGACCTACGCCAAGGCTTCGGCGATTGCGATAGGGATAGTAGTGGAGCCGACGATAGGAGGCTGTCCCTGACGACAGGCGGGACGGAACCCACGAATAGCCCGGTCGGAATAGAGATTTTCGGGCTTTGCCATTGCGCTGAAATCTCTATGGAGAATCGCCCAAATTAAAAACAAACAATGAATTATAGACTTCATAATTACAAGGAAAGTTCTATATTATAAATTTTGCGTTTAGACTTTTTACTGAATCTTAGCTTTTTTAGTACTTTTGCATTATGCGGGAAAAAATAATCTTAGCTATTTTTCTTTTTAGTTCCGGTTTTGTATTGGGGCAGGAACCAGCATATAAAAACTATACTACTAAAAACGGAATGCCTCCTTATAATTATTTTTATGTCGGATATACCAATGATACTTTGTTTATTTCCACTGATGAGGTAGGGTTGTATTGTTTTGACGGTATTGATTTTCAAAAACTAAAAAGTCCTCCCAGTAAATATATGTTCAGAGATATCCATTTTTTGAAAAAAGGATATTTTATGAGAAATACCATGAATCATTATTGGTATAGACGACTAAATAGTGATTGGCAAACTATTAAAAAACCGGAAAATAATATCGTTTGGCATAATACATTACTTGGATTTAATGCCGATAGTATCTTTTATTTTGATGAAGATAGTATCCGCTGGAGATTTAAGAAAAAGTCAGCAAATCCTAAAGTTAATGTCACAAAGTATCATCCATACATTTATTATGATAATACTAATAACGAAATTTTAACTTTAAGAACCAAAGATCCGCCTGAAATATTATATGATATTTTTCAAGATACTTTTGTCGATCATAACAATATTAGATTCAGATGTGAGGGGATTGTTGATAATGAGCTTGTCTATCTGGATGAAAAACAGGGATATTTTAAATGGAATTTTTTATCTGATAACATTGTAGATTTAAAGAAATTTCTACCTGAATATACTAAAACTCCATTTTTTATAATAAACAAATTTAAACCATCGGATGATTTTGTAAAAACCAATATTGTTCATCAGGAAAATTCATTGAATTTCTTCACTTTTGATACTTTATCCGGAGTAAATTATAGTGGAACAATGAATATTCCCCGCGCCAATTATCAAAAAATAAGAGAAGATCTGTATTTTATAGGTTCATTTGAAGGTTTGTATAAAGTGAATCCTAATATTGCTTTTTATTCTCCATCCAATTCCGGTATTAATAAAAATGTCAGATCAATTATAAAACACAATGGAAAGATTTGGACGGGAGGTTACGGTTCAGGTTTTTGTAAATTGAATCAAGATGGATTTGTAAATAGTTCCTCCACATTTCAGAAAGGGAATTATAAAAATATTTTGAGTGGCGGTTTTGCTGTTTCAGATAATGAAGCATGGTTTTTCAATGAAGGATATAACAGGTTATTAAATTTAAAGGAGAATAAGGTTGTTGATTTTCAGGAATATATTAATGGAAAAAGAGCATGGGACATGGGCTTTTACATTGATACTTTAAATGATGGCAGATTGGCATTTTCACTCCAGCATGATAATTTTGGAATTTTGGATAGTGTAGTTGAAAACAGAGTCTATATTAAAAGTATAGCAGGTGATAAAGGCATTAAAATCGGTAATTCATGGTCATTTGATCAGGATAAAAAGGGAAGGATATGGCTTAGCAGATATACTGCCGGTATTGCTGTGTATGATATAGTAAAAGATACTGTTATTTCATTTGATTACAATCTGGATGTAAAAAAGAGTTTTGGGGTAATGTCTATGTATATTGATATATATGACAGAATATGGTTAGGTACGACCAACGGATTATATATTGTCTCCAGCATTAGTGATTTTGATATTTATAATGATGATATTTTTGATAAAACTATTCATATAGAATTACCCAATTCGGACAGGTCATTGGTTTCATCTATAAAAAAGGTTGGTAAATATATTGTCTCAGGTAATAAAACAGGAATAAGTTTTATTCAAAACAGAGGATCAGTTGACAGTATTTTAACAAATCCTATACACCAATTAATTTATGGAGAGGATATTAATGGTAGCCGTACAGAGCGCAATTGTATGTATTTTGATAATAAAAGATACTTATGGGTATCAACTATTAATGGCGTGTTGAGGATAGATATGAGGGCGATAAAAGTTGATACGACAAGTGTTGAAATTGAATTTTATAATATAAAAAATGCTGATAATTATTTAAATATAAAGGATAATGAGATTGAAATTAATCCGGTTAAAAGAAATATAGAAATTAATTTCATACCTAAAACAAATCCTTCTTTCTGTAACAATATTTATTATGAATATATATTGACAAACAGTAACAGTGATACTATTTCATATCAACATAGAAGTAAAAACAACAAATTCAGTATCGATTACCTTTCTCCCGATTCATATAAATTTGAAGTTAAAGCTTTTAAAAACGGGGTACTAATGGATACGGCGGGTTTTAATATTATTGTCCCGTATACCTTTGGTGAAAATCCATGGATGTGGTTACTTTTAACAGGAATGGGATTAGGGATTTTAAGTATTTTTCTATTTTACCGCAAAGAACATATAAAACAAATATCAAAAAAGGAAATAGAGTTATCCAAAACGGAAAAAGAAAAAGAAAAACTAAAGGTTCAGGCAGTCATAAGTGCTTTTAATCCCCATTTTATAAACAATAGTTTGCATTGGGTTCAATCAAGATATTACAAGGATCCCGATATGATAAATATGATTGACAAGTTGTCAAAAAATATTTATTATATTTTCAATAAGGCTAAAGATGGAAATGCAATTCATAAATTGAAAGACGAAATAAATATTGTAAACAATTACATTACTATTCAAAAAATAAGGTTTGGAGATTCATTCAAACTGATCATGCCTGATGAAAGTACTTTAGAGAAATATAGTGATATTCCAATAATCTTAATGCAAATCCAGATCCATGTTGAAAATGCAATAGAACATGGTATCAGGAACAGACCGGAAAGTACATTTGTTGAAATTGATATTAAAGAAGATAAAAACAATTATATTATATCTATTACTGATGATGGAATAGGACGAAACATTACAAAAAAATTGAAATCCGGAGGTTCAAAGTCAGGTATTAAAATGCTGAAAGAACTTCACTCCATTTTCAACAATAATCCTAAAAATATTCATAAAATTACCAGCAGATATGAAGATGATATCTTTGAAGAAAATGGCGTAAAATTCGGAACCAGAGTAATTATTGAAATTCCAAAAGGGTTTGTTTTCGAGATAGGATAGGGGGGAGAAAGTTGCAGGTTGCAGGTTGCAGGTTTGGAAAGTTTAGAAAAATGTTTTTTTTCGGAGTTCTATGTTTGTTATTTTGAAGCGTGAAGTTGGAGTTTCAAGTTTATTTGAAAGAAGATATAAGGAATATGTCAAATAAATTTGACATTCCAAAGTTCAGGTTTCAAGAAAACCGGAAAGTAAAAAGACGAGAATGTTTTGCGAAGACTGTCAGCTTGGACTTTCAAATTTATTTGAAAGAAAAGATAGGGAATATGTCAAATAAATTTGACATTCCAAGGTTAACATTCCAAATTTAAGTGTCTAAAAAAAACTATAAATGGATAAAACAAATAAATCAAAAATATTTTATAAAAATAAATTACCCCATTATCAACCGGTTGGGGCAGCATTTTTTGTTACTTTTAGACTGTTTGGCAGTATTCCAAAATCAAAAACAGGTGAATTAAAAAAATTGTATAAATCTGAAATTATCCAATTAAGAAAGAATGAAGAAAAAAACAGAGAAGAAATATTATCTTTGAGATATAAATATTTTAAAAAGTTTGATGAACTATTAGAAAAAGATAATATTGGACCGCATTATTTAAAAGAAGAAAATATTTCAAAAATAGTTTCAGAACAATTGCATAGATTTGATAACGAGTTTTATGAATTAATTGCTTATACAATTATGTCTAATCATGTTCATATATTAATCGATACCGGAATTCAATTAAGTTCCGAAATTAATGAATATGATTTGAACAATAGCTATGTTCCTTTGGACAAGATAATGAAAAGGATTAAAGGACCTACTGCTATATATTGTAATAGAGATTTAAATAGAAAAGGTAAATTCTGGGATAGGGAAAGTTATGATGTTTATATACGAAATCATAAAATGTTATTGAATATTATTTCATACATACTTGAAAATCCGGTAAAAGCAGGTATTGTTAAGAATTGGAGAGATTATAAATGGAGTTATTGGAAAGGGTACGAGGCTGATTATTAGGCTTGAACTTTAAATTTCTTCATTGCATGGACTTTCAAATTTATTTGAAAGAAGAGACGGGAAGTATGTCAAATAAATTTGACATTCCAAAGTTCAGGTTTCAAGAAAACCGGAAAGTAGAAAGAAGAGAATATTTTGTAAGGGCTGCCGGATTGGACTTTCAAATTTATTTGAAAGAAAGTG
>JALVEG010000114.1 GCA_027031145.1 Saprospiraceae bacterium
CCCTATTTCCAGCTTAGGAGGAATTCAAAGCTACTAGCGGAGTTGTGGACTGATATTGAATTCACATCACTTAGTTATTACCAACGTCAAACATCCAGACCACTTCAGAAGGGGGATTATCATGAATTGGATATCGTCGTGACCGAACCAGATGTCAATGGACGGCCAAGTCATTCTGAAATTTGGCTCGGGGTTGAATGCAAAAATACGGGATATACAAAAACATTGCTAAAAGAAATTTTAGGAATACGTCGTGAGCTTAGCTTGCTTCAATCTAAAAGACCTACGCATTTTAAACGGTGGCCCCGAACTATGGTGCCTGCAGCCCCCCCATCGTGTTTGATGGTATTTTCTACAGATGTTTCGGTAAATCAATATTCTAGTCCAGGCGATGTCTTTGGGATTGATTTTAAATATGAACCAATTTGAGTCGAACAAGACGCTGCACCTGACCGCCATTACGCTGCGGCCTTCGGCCTTGCTCCATGGCGGCAGGTGAGCTCGCACGTTAGGCAAAAAGCAGGGTATGGAAATCTTATTTGAACATGAGCGCATAGAAGACTTCCTTGTTGTTGAGGAAATGCTTATTAATAACAGGCTATTGATTGATCCTATAGATACTGAGTCAGATCATCCATGTCGATTGGTAAACTACTTTTTAGCACCAGGAGTTAATTTCAAATGTCTACTTGATAGGAATGTTGTTTCCTATTTAATAGAGCTAGTGAATGGGAAAAGGGTTACATCTGCAAAAAAAGATAAGTGTTATAGGTTAACAGCTGCGCTTCAAGCTTTTTTGAATGCTTCAGAAGTTTATTCTGAACCCGGCATGGCATACCATGAATATATGGAGACATCTGGCATTGAAAAAGCGGATAAGGAGCTTTCATTTTTCCGGTCAGCTGATAACTTAAATCCGAATATCTATCTTGATATTGCAACTGGTATACGCGATTCAGTTCCCCCTTCTGAAGTACCAAGGTTTGACACTGGTGAGATATTATATGCCGATATTCCTCGAAAGCTACGACATTTTGAAACCAATATAGTATTTATTAAAAAAGCCCTTTCATTAAAATCCTATGGATACTCAGATTATAGAGTTTTATTGGAACTAATTGATTGGATATATAAATACTACATATTTTCTGCACCATCTTTTCACTTCTTGTCTATATATTTCAGTTCAAAAAAAATATCTAATATGATAAAATCGCATACATTAAAAGGGATACGTAATGCAACATGGGATTTGTGTCTTATCCAACAGCTAATTACCAACATAAGAAATGATTCAAATAATAACATCCATTGGCTATTAAGTACATTTGACAAAGCTATTCAAATGACAACTGACTTGGTATTTATCAAGCAAGATGAATCAGTAGATGAGTACTATTCCAGATTAGAAAAGTCATATTCGGAAATGTGGGGAAAAAGAAATAATTATGGGAGCAATTTGTTAGATAAACTTATAAAGTTCCAGCAGTCAGCTGAGCATAGTGAGAGAAATATTGTTCGCTTTAATGGAAGCAACAAATATATATTATCTCTTAGAAAGGAAGTAGAACAGGAGTTTCAAAAGAGAGTAAACGCCTAACAATTGGGTGCACTTGACCGCTATTCCGCTGCGCCCTTCGGGCTTGCTCCATAGCGGCAAGTGACCCTGGACGTTATGTGTAAAAAAGGAAAGAAGCAATGACGATTAGTGATTGTATTCTACTGCTATCAGCAATCATTGTTGTTGTTGGCTGGTTCGTAAATAGCTATTTGAATCGAAGGCACGAGATAGCTAAAAAACGAATAGACCACAGATTGGAGACGTTAAAAAACTATCTCTCATTCTATATAGAGGCTCAGAAATCGAAGTCTCTCGATGGCTTTAATGATGTGCAAGTTTCATTCTATCTATATGGATACGACGACGAAATTGAATTGGTTGAGAGAATCACAACCATTGTTACTACTCAACCTAATAATCCAGAATGGTTAAAGTTGTTAACCGACCTGAATATTTTGGTCAGGAATCGGTTACGAAAACAACTGGGCCTGCCGAAGGTAAGAAAACAGTGAATCACATAACAATGGGCTTAAGCCGACCGCCAAAACGCTTGGCGGCTTTTGTAACGTTGTGCCCCGCAAGAAGTTAGGCAGGATTTTCGGGCTTGGCTGCTCCGCTGTGTTGGCGTCGGCTTAGCCCTGTCGTTATGATAATAAATAAAATTGGTGGGTTAACATGGAATTAGACCAAATATGCTATAAAAGAAATTTTCTTGCTAAAGTGATTGTAAAAGTAGATTTTCTCTTCCCGAATGAAAATTTACTTCGAAATTTAAAGAAAAAAGTCTCTCAGGAAATATTAAAATTTTTCCCTATTTCTGAACCACGAAAAGCAATTGCTCACGAGCTTAAAATATCAAAAGAAGATGTTGAACAAAAAAGAAAAGAAGGAATTGAATGGCATTTTTTTGGAAAACATAGGGAAAAAGAATTTATTATTACCCCAAGTTCAATAATATTAGTTTACCTAAAATACAATACATTTGAGCAGTTATTTAATGAGTTTTCAGTTATTACTAATATGTTTTTTGAATCGTATGAGGATATGCAAGCAAATAGACTCGGATTGAGATATATTAATGATATAAGATTCCCTGAGGAACAAAAAATTGATTGGAAGAAATATATTAATAATTCGTTATTATGTTTACTAGATTTTGGTTTATACAATGACAAATTAGTGCGTATATTTCATAATATCGAGTTTAATCATGATGACTTTCTTCTTAAGTTCCAATTTGGAATTCATAATCCAGACTATCCCGCCTTTATAAAGCAAAATTCGTTCATACTCGATTTGGATGCCTTTTTTAACGGATTAATTATGCCTAGTGATGTTAATCCTCTTTTAGAATCATTTCACAACAAGATACAGGAATTATTTGAGTTTAGTATTACAGATGAGTTAAGGAGTATTCTTAATGAATAAAGGTGATATTTTTTCCCGGGACTATGTTGGAGAGGATCAAACAGATATTAATATGCAAGTAAGTGATGAAAAGGGTTATTCCAGTGATTTAGAGGAAATTCCAGAGAAAGACTATGAAATTTCCAAACCGAGAAGAATTATCATTAGAGGGCGTCTTATTAATGGTAAGAGTTAGAAAGCAAAATATTAACAGAATTAGACAGGGAGATATTTTTAAGCAAATAGAATATATAGAATATGTTAGTGAAGTAAATGGAATCATTGAGGTGTCAAAAATCCTGTTTCCTTATGTGATTGTATTGACACAAGACTGCGATCTTCAGCAAGATTTCACTTTTAGGTGGGCTAAACGACGTCCAAAAGATAATCAAGACAAACTACTTCTTTCCGTTCTAGTTGCACCTTTGTATAACGCCGAACACGTTTATTCTGGCGATCATTTAAGTGATCTAGGATTAAAAATGCAATTCATCTCTAAAAAGAAAACTCCTGGTAAAAATTTAAGAAATAATATAATGCCAAGATACCATTATATAGAATTTCCCCCAAATATTCCCATTGTGCCGTCAGTAATTGATTTTAAGCACTATTTTTCTGTAAATTTAGAATACCTAAAGAAAGTTAAAAACGAAAAATTTGTTTGTAATATAGCACCATTGTATAGAGAAGATATTTCACAAAGATTCGCGGCTTTTCTTAGTCGTATTGGATTGCCAGATTGACATTTGAATCATAACAAAACGCTGCACTGGACGCCAATTCCGCTGCGCTCCATTGGCGCCAGTGAGCTTTGTCGTTAGCCGATCATTACAGATATGAAGAATTGTTATGAGCTATCTTGATGAAGTAATCGGAAAAATAAAGTCTCAATATCCGAATTTATCGTCTGAATTCGGGATTAAAAGGATAGGTGTATTTGGGTCTGTTGCCAAAAAAGCAGATAGAGACCAGAGTGATATTGATTT
>JALVEG010000115.1 GCA_027031145.1 Saprospiraceae bacterium
CTGAATAGCTATTTCAAAAGATGCTTTTGCTTCTTCTATACTCTTTCCATATCCGGTCAAATCTAAATGAGGAGAATGAATAAAATGAATACCATTTTCATCTTGAAAATGAATAAGCCATAATTTGATATCAGCATTAATCTGTGACATTATGTATAAATTTAAACTATAAAAACATGTTCAATATTTAAACAAATAAATAGAAAATAAAGTTCTATCGCTATCTTCAACAATTTAGTTTTGATACAAAAGTACTAATTTACTCAAGAGTGATGATGAAAACCAGAGAATTATATAATTCAGGCTAATATATTTCAAAAATAAATATTCGTTCGAATCCACTAAAATAGTAGTAAAACCGTTTTATTTAGATTCATAGTAACTCGTAAGTTAACATACGATTTTTTAACAACAACAATTTCAAAAATAGACAAATGAACATAAAAAAGTACAATTTACTGATATTAATTTTAATAACCGGTTTTATTTTATCTTGTAAAGCGACTAAAACCGAAGTTGCTGAAAATGAATTTAAACCTTTACAAAATTCATTGCTTTGGAAGATAGAATCTGATGAATTTCAACATCCGTCATATATTTTCGGAACCATTCATATCATAGATTCCGCTGAATATTTTTTGCCTCCGGGATTCCAAAAAGCATTCGATGAAACGGAAAATGTGGTTTTTGAAATAGATATGAAGAAGATGAATGATCCTGCTACACTTATGAATTTGTTGCCAAAAATAATGATGCGTGGTGATACTTCCTTAAAAGACTTGCTTTCAAAAGAAGATTATTCAATTCTTCAGCAAAATTTCAAAAAATCGGGAATTCCTTTGTTTTTATTTGAAAAAGTCAAACCGCTGTTTTTGACCATGTTTACAGAAGGGGATATTGCTCCCGGATTTATTCAAAGCGGTAAATACAAATCTTATGAAATGGAAATAATGGACATGGCTAAAGAACAAAACAAATCAACAGGAGGACTGGAAACTATCGAATATCAAGTCAGTGTCCTGGATTCAATTCCATATAAAGAACAGGCAAAGATGCTTATGGAAAGTATCAATGCCGGAGAAGAAGGCAAATCTCAAATGAAAGAATTGGTCGATCAGTACAAACAACAAAACATCAATGCCCTGCATCAATCTATCAAATCGGATGATATTTCCAGATATGAAAAGATATTGTTAAACAACCGGAATCAAAACTGGATACCGGTTATTAAAGAATATATGAGTAAAAAGCCTACTTTTTTTGCTGTTGGAGCCGGTCACCTTGGAGGCAAAGACGGAGTGATAAATTTATTGAAAAAGAATGGATTTAAAGTTACTCCGGTAATGGATTGATACTGAAATATCAAATTATCTAATATTTGTATGAATAAAGGAAATCCTTGAATTTTTGTTTTTTTAAGCTGAAACCTTTGATTATTTTACCAATTTTTAGTATTTTTATAATGAAATATTTAAAACATGAATAAAAACACATCGATATCATTAGGAAGTTATTTTAATAAATTTATTCAGAATCGTCTGATGTCCGGAAGATATAAAAATGCAAGTGAAGTAATCAGATTCTTGCATGAAAGAATGGATTTAAAAAACAGAATAAATGATTAACGTTATTACATTAAATCAGAGATTTTTAAAATAATGCTAAAATTATCTCATATAATATATCTATTCATTATCCTTGCTGTCACATCTTGCAAAAATGATAAATCAAAACAATCGTCTACAAGTTCACAAGTCAGTGATACTTCTTTGGTGGATAATTCAAATACTGAAGGTATCAAAAAAAAAATAATTGATGAAGACTCAATTTCTTTTTATTATTGGAAATCCAGTGCTAATTATTCTATCATAGTAGATTCCGTTTTTAAAAATCATAATATTAAGAATATTTACCTGCACTATTTTGATGTTGATGTGAATAAAAGAGGAGAAGTATTTCCCAAATATGTTATAGATGGCATAGATGAACAATTTTTCTATTTTGGAAGAATTACCCCTGTTGTATTTATCACAAACAGAGCTATTAAAAATGTAGGGGATATCGATACTTTAGCTGAAAAAATACACAAACTTACAGACCAAATATCATATTATTATTTTTATGATAAATTTAAAAAAATACAAGTTGATTGTGACTGGAATCAAAGCACAAAAGAAAAATATTTTAAATTATTAAATATTTTAAATAATTATTATCGGGTTAGCGCTACAATCAGATTGCACCAGATAAAGTATAAAGACAGAACAGGAGTTCCTCCGGTTGAAGAAGGTGTAATTATGGTCTATAATGTTGGAGACCTGAAAAATATGAATAAAAATTCCATACTGCAATCCAATATAGTGGCTCAATATGTAAATGAAAAAACAACATATCCACTACCATTGAAAATGGCTTTGCCACTCTTCTCACAAATTGTGATAAAAAATAATGATGATCAATACAGGTTGGCAAGTTACAATGGATATGAAAATATTGAAAAGGATAAAACCCATTTTAATAAAATTAATAATTCATTGTATAAGGTAAAGAAAGATACTCTTTTCAAAGGGTTCTATCTTTCTCCCGGTTACCAAATAAAAATTGAAAAATTGCAAGAAAAAGATGTTATCGAATCTTATAAAATCGTCAAATCAAGCAAAATGAATATCCCGGATGTCATTTTTTATCATTTGGACGACAATGTAATCAGCAATATAAATCTTAATTCCATAATAAAAGACATAAGCAAATGAAACGGTATCTTATATTAATTCTGTTTTTAATATTATCATTTAAAGGAAATACCTGTGGATTTTATCCCGATGACGAGTATTATTTTTACAATCTCTTTTACCAAACCAATATTATACCGCATTCTCTATATCCATTTATAAGTGGGAATTACAGAGACAATCTTGATAAATATGAAGATAGTCTATCATTTAATAATGGAAATATGAAATTATGGGAAAAACTTTCCAGTGAAAGCCCGGAAGTAAAAAGATATTGGGATTTTGTTGAATCTATGGATTATATTCCGTTTGAATTCAATAGTGATTCTTGGGATTATAACTCAATAACAGTAGATAAAGCTGATTATAATAAATTTATTGATCAAGGTTTTAAATTGTTCAAAGCGGAAAAAATCAAACAGCTAAAACAACGCTATGCCTATCAAATAGTAAAATTGATGTTTTATTCCAAAAGATTTGGAGACGCTATTAAATTTTTTGATCATTTTGTAGAACCGCTAAACGAAAAAAATGAAATCTATTATTATACTATGAATTTTATAGGCGGCTGTTATTATCGTTTGGAAGATTATGAAAAGGCTGCGTATTACTATATATTGGTCTTTTACAATAGTATTGACAAAAAGGTTTCCGCTTATAATAGCTATAGATTCTGCACTGAAAAAGACTATGAAGGTAAAAAATATATAAAAACAAAAAACGAAAGAGAAGCTTATATAACTTTAAAGAGTATTAGAGGATTTTCCGATTCTTATGCCGGAGTGGAAGAGATGTTTAATCTGAATCCTCATAGTGTATTTTTTGAATTATTGTTTGTACGATCCTTAAATTTATTGGAAAAAGAGACATTGCCAACAGTATCAATCAAAATGAAAAAATTTCCGGTTATCGATGAAAAAAACAGGAAAAGAATCAATAAACTAATTTATATTTCCGAAAAAATGTATAAAAACAGAAAATCCAAAGATAAAGATTTTTGGTTGCTGGCAAATTCCTATCTGCATTTTTTAAAAGGGGAAATAAACAAAGCCAATTTCAAACTTCGTTCTGTTAAGGAAAAAAGATTTGAAGAACAGAAAAAAACATTGGCATTATTGTATAAAATTTTTAACTGGAAAAAAATTGGCACAAAAGAAGAAGATTATTTGTATGCGTTGCTAAATAAAAAGGAAATAGCGATTAGAAAAACCGAATTGCCTTTTGATTTTTGTTATTCTGATTTGAATTGTATTTTACTGGAAAGAATAGGACATATTTATCTAAAAAATAATCAATTGGCAAAATCTTTTCTTTTGCGTAATGATATTGAAGCAGTTGAGCGTATTTTTTCATTAACTTTGATCGATGCCTTAATTGAATTTGTTAAAAAACCGAATAAAACCGAATTTGAAAATTATTTGATGGTAAAAAGGGTAGGAAACAAAAAAGAACAATATTTAAGATATGTCAAAGGTAAATATTATTTACATAATTCTCAACCTGAAATAGCATTGAAGTATTTGGATAAATACCAAAGTAAAACTATTTCTTGGAGAATTTTTAGTAATAATACAAGTGAAGCCGTAGTACCTTATTACAATAATGATAACAAATATGAAAATGAAATTATAAGAGTTATGACCGATTCCGTTTGTAGAGCATCGGTTTATAGTTTTATCAAAGACGAATTTTCTTTTTATGATCTTGCCGATTATCTTATAAAATTGGATTCGATGACAAATAATCCGAAACAGTGGAAACGAAAATTAGCTCATTATTTGTTGGGAAACTATTATTATAATATTTCAAATTCGGGCATTTACAGATATGTTTTTGTGA
>JALVEG010000116.1 GCA_027031145.1 Saprospiraceae bacterium
AGTCTGTGCCCAATAAACAGGACCTTAAGCGGTCTGAAATGCCCTGTCCCGCTCCTCGATAATCCGGCGAGTAGCCTCCCGCTGTTTGCAGGACAAGCTGTGTTGAACTATGTCTGCCGTTAGCTATACATATAACCTTCACATACAAGGTAACTAAAACCAAGAATTACCAAATCCTCTAAAAGGCCAAGGAATACTCAATAAGATAATAATCAAGGAGATTAAATACCAGGTTTTGATTACTTTATTCCAATTTGACATAAGAGTTCGCCTGCTTTTGATATATCCTATAAGCATAATTATAAATGCCAGCAACATCCCTGTTTCATGTTCAATAGTGAAAAATCTGTGTTGGGAATTCTGCATAAAACCGGAATCAAAACTAACATTGTGACTGAAAAAATACAATACAAACCCCAATAAAATTTGAAGTAAAAACAATACCAGTGTATAAAGCGGCCAATCAATTTTTTTCCTTGGATCATCCGCAGGACTATTGTGGTTTTTGAACAATACAAATAATAGCATCAGTAAAAATATCCATCTGATTCCCGAATGTGTATGAACTAAAATCGATTCCATATTAATTGGTTTTAAAAACTTTTAATGTTTGTGAAAATTTATCTGTCGTCACACGAATAAAACAAGGGGAACAAAGTAATTGTTTTAAATCAATATCGTATATGTCATTTTCAGACATTTGTATGATTTTCTTTTTACCGGTTTTTTCTCCGGTAGAATTGTAAATAGTTATGGTAACAGGTATTTCTTTACCGTGATTTTTTAGATTGAGATAAACCACATCTTTGCATGGAACAGGATATAATTCAATTTTTTCCTGCACAGGTGATATTTCATTTGTTTTAATCGTATTATCCAAAATAAACCGGATAGTATCAGACCAAGGAGCATATCCTCCAATGTTTTCTCCGGCTACCCTGGCATAAAGCCATTTCTTTTTGACCGGATATGTATAAGAATATTTCTCGCCGATATAGACATCAGTATCTTTTATTATAGAAGTAAAATCCTGATTTTCCGAAATTTGAAAATTATATAAAGATGCTTCTTCGGCTTTGTTCCATATAAATTCTATCTCTTCTTTATCCTCATTAAAAACAGAATTGTTTGGAGGTGATATGAATTGAGTTTTCTGTGGAACAGGATACAAAGTCTTAAATTTAATAACCTCAGACCAATTGCCTGCCCCAAACTCATTTGAAGCTTTGATTCTTGCATAATGTGTGGTATTGCGATAAAACTCTTTCTCGGGAACAAAGTTATTGGATCTTGCAAAAACAGTGTCGATAATTATATTTATAATATTAAATTTGGTTCCCCCTCTGGTAATTTGCAATCGTAAAGAATCCGTATTTTCCGTTATTGAAAATTGAAATTCCGGTTTCAAAGGCACTTTAGTTTCATTGTTTTCGGGATAAATAAATTCCGGTGTCAACGGGAATCCGGTAGTAACTTTTCTTACTTCCGAGTAAGCACTATATCCGGCAATATTAACAGCTCTTACTCTCCAAAAATATGCCGTTTCACCTTCAATATTTATATTTTGCAAAGATAGAACCGTATCGTTTGTAGTATAGGTTTCATATATAGTGGAGAAATCATTTTTCAGGGAAAATTCAATTTGATATGAAACTGCATTTTTTGATACTTTCCACGAAAAAAAACCTGATTTTGCCATATTTTCAGAATTGTTTTCAGGTGATACGAGTATCGGTTTTTCCGGTTTCGGTATAGCAAACAATTCACTTGGTTCTCCTTGCTTCCAAAACCTGTTTATTTTTACTATGCCTATATGCGGATTATCAAGGACCGAATCGCTAACAGGTATATAATAATTGTCGAATGATATATCAATCAGGTTTTGACTGTGGTTATAATCAGGCAGATCACCATTGACCATATAAATTGCGTACCGGCTAAGAGTATCCCCATTGTCCCATATAATTTTATAATACGATTCTCCCGGAACATTTTCAAGTCTTATATTTGTTACGGTTTCAGGAGTTGTGCTTTGTTTCCAAAACTGTTCAGGCAACAAACTTTTATACCTATAGACATGCTCATAAAGATAATCTTTTAAGCCATGAACCCTGTTGAAATCTTTGGTTCGGAAGAAAACACTTCCCAATGCATTTTTATCTGCATTTTGTCTGACTATATCAATTTGTCTAATGACTTCTTCCAAACTCCAGCCCGCTATTCTTAGCATTTCATTATTTGAGAAATTGAAATAATCTTTGTATTCATGAAGGGGTTTTGCAAAATCCATATAGGATATCTCAGGATAATTATCCAGTCGATAAATTCCATGCCCTGCAAAGACATCCCTGTTATTTTCAAATGCGTGGTTGGCCCACCACGGAAGCAATTTTCCAAAATCCTGATCTCCTCCCGTAGGCCAATACAATTGAGGATTAATATAATCTACTGTCCCCTCATTTAACCAAGCCAGAGGATCGCAATAAATAGTATTGTAAGCATCAAGTCCGTAAATTCCCGGTGGATTTTGTCCGTTTCCATAAATTCCAAACGGACTTATACCGAATCTCACATAAGGTTTTACGGCAATAATTGTATCCATGATATTCTTTACCATTTTATTTATACTACCTCTTCTGAAATCACCGATATTTGCGTATTCACCACCATATTGAGAATATGTGGCAGCATCCAGTTCATCAGGAGTACCGCTATAAGAATAGAAATAATCATCCATGTGTATTCCGTCAATATCGTATTTATTTAAAATATCTCCGGCTATTTTTTTTATATAATTTTGAACTTGCGGAAGTCCGGGATTTAGAATTTTTTTTCCGTTGCTATAAGTTAATATCCAGTCGGGATGCTTGCGGTAAACAGAATTTTCCGCATAATAATTCCCTCCGTCATAGGCAGAAACATTGACCCTGTATGGATTAAGCCAAACATGCAATTCCATTCCTCTTTTATGACATTCCTCAATTGCAAATTTCAAAGGATCATATCCCGGGTATTTACCCTGAGTTCCTGTCAAATATCGCGACCACGGTTCGTAATCGGATACATAAAAAGCATCGCATTCAGTCCTTACCTGAAAGAAAATAGTATTTATATTGATATCCTGCAATGATTCTATCAAACTGATAAAAGATAATTTTTGCGCTTCGATATCTCCTTTGTCATGAGAATTGGGCCAATCCAAATTGGATACTGTTGTAAACCATGCGGCTCTTAATTCAATGTCTGGTGATTGTTGTGCCTTTGCATTAAAAAATAACAAAGCAAGAAATAGTACTATCAGAGTTGTTTGCCTCATAAGAAATTATATTTATCTTTGCAATTAGTGTATCTATTCAGGTTAATACATTATGACAAAAGGGCATCATATCTGAATATTTACTTTAATTTTATGCAAATTAATGAAGTTTTAAAGATATAGTCAGGATATTAAAGATATTTTTTAATGAAAGTAATTATTTGTATTATTTTGTGAACATAGAGTCTTTGTATCTATTTGAATTGTATTAGACACTAAGGCACAAGGAACACTAAGATTCACAAAGGTAAATAGATTTGAATTTAACGGCTATAAGTGACTAATTATAGACTTTTAAATTTAAAAGAGTGAAACAATAAATTGGTAGCTTTTTACAGGAACTTGGATATTCTTTGTGTAACTTTGTGAACTTAGAGTCTTTGTGTCTATTTGAATTGTATTAGAAATGAAGGTACAAGGAACACTAAGATTCACAAAGGTAAACAGATTTGATATTAGCGATTACATAAAAAAAATATTAACACATGAAAATAAAAACCTTTTTAATCATTTTTCTTTTTTCAATGATCATTATTTCATGTAAAAATGATCCTGAAAATAAAAATTCTGCTGTTTTACCTGCAGATCCGACATTGGAACAAATAAATTCCTTGTTGAAAAAAAATCCGGATGATATTAATTTATTAAGAGAAAGGGCAAAATATCTATATGATAATGATAAATTAGATGAAGCGATAAAAGATATGAAAAAAGTTATCGAAAAAGACTCTTTGAATCCTCAAAATTATCATTTGCTTGCTGATATTTACCTTGATAACGCACAATCAAGATATTCAATTCGTACAATGGAAAAAGTGATTTCTTTATATCCGGAGAGAATACCCAGTTTGTTAAAATTATCGGAAATTTATTTTATTGTCAAACAATATGATAAATCTATTGCTACGATAAATACAATTTTATATTTTTCTCCAAATAATTCAGAAGCATATTTTATGTTAGGAGTTAATTTTAAGGAATTGAAACAAATGTCAAAAGCAAAAAACAGTTTTCTCACCGCAGTAGAAAACGATCCGGAGCATATAGATGCTTGGTTGGAATTGGGACAAATTGCAGAAGAACAAAATGATACTATGGCTTTAACTTATTACAATAATGCTGTTTTGATCGACAGTAGCAATATTGAAGCTTTTCACCATTTGGCATATTATTATCAAAATCATAATGATACCGAAAAGGCTCTTAAGATATATCGCAAAATCATAGGTTTAAATCCAGGTTACAATTCTGCT
>JALVEG010000117.1 GCA_027031145.1 Saprospiraceae bacterium
AACAATGTTGTTTTCCCTGATTGACGTGGTCCGGTTAATGCAATTACCGGGTATTTATGAATTAACCGCTTAATCGTATTTTCAAGTTGTCTTTTTATTAAATTCATAATCAATATTTATACAAATATATATAAATTTTGAATTTGTGCCAAATAAATTTTGAAAATACACCGAAAGTATTTTGAATTTACACCAAATAAATTTTGAAAATGCACCAATTTGTAAAAAACCGGTATCAGGTGCGTTTGTTGAAAAAACTTATCAACCAGAATAATATTCCTGCTCCGATAACAGAAACGATTATTCTACCCAATAAGCTATAAGTTTGGATTCCAATAAGTCCAAATGCCCATCCGCCGATAACCCCACCGACAATACCTATGATGACATTCATTATAAATCCGAATCCTTTTCCTTTAAAAAGCTGTCCGGCTAACCATCCTGAGATAGCTCCTACAATAATACTATAGATCATAATATTTAATTTTTAATATTAAAAAAATATATACCCACTCAGCCAGGGTGCTTTTGAAGTGAAAAAAAGTGTTTTTTCAATCAAAATAACTCTACCTTAGCAGATACGAATAAACAATAGAATTAATACATTGACAAATATAATAGATTAAAAGCGTATTTTGTTATATCAATTGAAATATATTATCAATAAAAGCATTATATTTGAAATAATAATTACATTTTTTATATGGGACGACGAAATAAATTTATTTTATTCCTTTTTCTTTTGATAGTAATATCAGGATGTGCTAAAAGAGCATCTTTGTCCGGCGGTCCCAAAGATATTGAACCACCTGTACCTGATACGATAAAATCCACTCCCAATTATCAAACACATTTTTATCCCAAAACGATAAAGTTATATTTTAATGAATGGATCAATTTGAAAAACAAAAATCAAATATTAATATCACCTCCCCTGGATAAGAATCCGGTTATTTCTTACAGGGGTAAACATGTAAAAATTGAATTTGACCAAAAGGATACTTTAAAACCAAATACTACATATACTATAAATTTTGGCAAATCGATAGTGGATTTTACGGAAGGAAATCCGGTAGAAAATTTTACTTTTATTTTTTCCACCGGAGACAAGATTGATTCGTTGGAAATAGAAGGTAAAGTTGTTAGCGCCTATGATAACAAAGCGCAAAAAGATATAACCGTGATGCTTTATGATACGGACGAAGATTCAATTGTTACTTATGCCAAACCGTATTATTTCGCCACAACGGATAAAAACGGAAAATTTAAAATAAATCATATCAAACCGGGATATTTTAAGGTTTTTGCTCTAAAAGACATCAACAATAATTATTTATTTGACTCGGAAGAAGAAGAAATCGGTTTTGTTGATACGATGGTTTTGATAAAGGAAGATACTATTAAGAAAAATATTTTTATCAAGCTTTTCAAACCAATTCCTTCATTAAGAATTACGGGAAAATCCATTGCTGCATACGGTAAATTAAAGATCGAATACAACAGAACACCTGATAGTCTAAGAATTATCTCTTCTTCTGTTCCCGTTTTTGAAAAAGAAATAATAAATGATAGTTGTTTGATATGGTATGATAATAAAGAAGCAAAGGATAGTATTAATTTAATTATTAAAAGCGAACAAAAAACAGATACTCTGATTTTTAAAATAAGAAAAGGATCTGAAAAACCGGTGGCGTTGGTATTGAAAAGTAAAAAGTCGGGTATTAAATTGTATCCCCAAAAAGGTTTATTATTGAAATTTGATCAACCTGTATTTATTTCAGACATAAATAAAGGAAAAATAATAGTTAAAGACAGTATTTATGTTCAAACGGATACCTTAAAAGATGAAGTCAGAGATACAATGTTGAATACGATTGAATTTAATGTGGAAAAAGATTCATTGGAACCAAGAAAATTAATAATCAAAGGTAAATGGAATGAGGGAACCGGCTATATTTTACGATTATTACCCGGTTTTGCTAAAAGTTTGTACGGTGAATTAAACGATACCATAGCCATAAACTTTACCATAGGCAAAAAAGAAGATTACAGCAATTTGACCATACATTTGGATAGTCTTTATAAAGAAATATCTTATATTGTAATATTAAAAAAGCAAAAAAAAGATGTTGAAAAAAATGTTTTTTCCGGAAAAGAAGTTATAGATATAAACTATACCGGTTTGATGCCGGGAAAATATACTTTGGAGGTAATTGAAGATACAAACAGAAACGGAAGATGGGACGGTGGAGATTATTTTAAGAAAACAAAGGAAGAAAAAATATATTCATTTTCTCTATCGGAATTGAAAAAAAACTGGGACCAGGAGGAGAATATTATATTAAAGGAAAAGACACAAGAAGAAAACATTTTAAATACAAAAAAACAAGATGATATTAAGAAGTGAAAATCTGGTAAAATATTATGGTAAAAGAATGGTGGTAAACAATGTTTCCATCAATGTAAAAAGAGGGGAAATTGTTGGTTTATTAGGTCCGAATGGTGCCGGTAAAACAACGACTTTTTACATGGTGGTCGGATTTATCAAACCTACAAGCGGCAAGGTTTTCATCGATCAGGAAGAAATAACAGGCTTGCCTATGTACAAAAGAGCAAGAAAAGGGATAGGATACCTTCCGCAGGAAGCATCGGTATTCAGAAAACTTTCAGTTGAAGATAATATTAAAGCCATTCTTGAATTTCAACATTTGTCAAAAACGGAGCAAAAAGATAAACTCGAAAGTCTTTTGAATGAATTCGGTCTGCAAAAAGTAAGAAAAAATCTTGCGGATTCACTTTCTGGTGGAGAAAGAAGACGAACGGAAATAGCCAGAGCACTGGCATCAAATCCGGGATTTATTTTACTTGATGAGCCTTTTGCAGGTATAGATCCTATCGCTGTGGAAGATATTCAGTCAATTGTTGCAAAACTAAAAGAAAAAAATATAGGTATATTGATAACAGATCACAACGTAAGAGAGACATTGTCTATAACAAACAGAGCCTATCTTATGTTTGAAGGTTCAATTTTGAGGAGCGGTACTTCAGAAGAACTTGCGGAAGACGAGCTGGTAAGAAAGGTATATCTCGGCAAAAATTTTGAATTAAAAAAATTGATTCCGAATGAATAACAGATCTAAATTTTGGATAATTTTTATTTTTGTATTGAGTTTTTTTTCGCTTTCCTGTGAACAAAGCAATAAAACTTTTTCTGAAGAGGAAACCAGGATTATCGATTCATTATACAGGGTAAAAGTAAAGGAATCCAAAGCCAGAATGGATTCAATATGTGATTCTGTTTATAATGCGGAATTTCCTGTTATGGTTGACTCTATCAAAAAAGTCAGGAAAAAAGAAATATTGGATTTAATAGAATGAAAGTCCCATAATCTCGATCCTGACAAAAATTTCCGTTTTTTTTCATCATTTGTCTTTTTCAATACATATAATTGGTTTTTATTTAATTTTTGTAAGTTAGTTAATCATTTCAAGACAGTTAAACCAAAGTTGATATAGAATTCAAACAACTTGATTGAATAATTTAAATAAAAATTAATTAAAATGAAAAAGAAAATTTACTTCGGTTTAATACCTGTATTGATGATTCTTTTAGTAAGTATCTCTACCGGTTTTTCACAGATAAAGATAACCAACACAACGGATTATCGAACAATGGAACAAATGCTTTTGGCCAATGAAATAAACGAAAGCGGAGAACCTTGGGCAGAAGCTCTTGGATACAATCTGGATGATCTGGATCCGATGGTGCCCAATCAACCCGATTCGATAAGTTACACTTTAGGTATAGAGGCTTATGAGTATTCAAGATACCAACTGGGAACAGTTATTTCCAGGTCCGGAATCGGATTGCATATGATGTGGAGTCCTATGATCATGCAGATGGCATCAATGGCTCCTGAAGCTATGGATGGAAAATTTACGCCTTCATCAAACGGGTTTAAAGAAGATGATGTCCTGGTAGGAATGATAATGCAATTAGGACGTGCAGCACATTTCAAACCGTTTAAAAATCCATGGCCTCAGTTTGCTGAATTTATTCAGGGAGATCCCCATTTACCACAGGATATTGCCGGTGATTTTGCAACGGATTTTAAAACTTTGAGGTGGGACAGAAGCAAAATGGTAAAAACACTTAACCTTGGTGCAATGGGTCAGGCATTGATGAAACAATACCTTTGGGCTCAGGATATGCTTGGAAGTTTTCATGATGAGAATGAAGACGAAGTAGTTCCGGATGGAGTTTCTACTCCGGATTCTACTAATGGGAAATTTGATCCTTCCAATAATATTTTTATAGGAGGAGACAATGCGGATGGATTTATAGGACAGGTTTTAACAGCCGAATCAATCAATAAAGTATTATTCACAATAAATAAACTGGCTTTTGACGGAACTTCATTGGGAGGAGTTAATCCGGCAACATATAATCCAGCTGAAGGAATTAAATATTTTCCTCACAAAATCGCAATTACAGAAGGAGCAGTATTGACCGGACTTCCACCAAAATTAAATGGAATGGAAGTAACTGACAAATCAAGCTATTTATTCGATCAGATATCATTTTTATGGGGAACTCTTAATTTCAGAAATATGATGAATCCGGCAGATAGCAGCGATGAAGCTCATATTGCTTATAAATCCGTATTTGACGGAGATCCTTTTCCTGCTTCGATGTCTCAAACAGGAGTTCCGGGACCTTTTGATCTGATGATGGGAGCAAGCAAAGTATTGTTTATGAATATTGCAGCTATGCATTTTGATCCCGATAATAAAACATTTGTTGATATTTCAGGATTGGAGAATGGAGCTGTTAAACGAGGTAATGTTATTTCCGCAGTAAGTGCCGGATATGCTTTGGTAATATTGAAAAAAATGGAAGAAGAATTTAAAGGTACTCCTATCGAAGGAAAACCTACTCAAATGGCAATGGCACAAGCGACTTTTTTGGTAAACAATTTAAAAGCAGATAATGGTGACTACTACAATTTTTTCAAAATAGGAGACGGTCATTCAGAAGGAACATCATTAAGTGCTATTTCAGCTGCAATTCGAGGATTATATGCAGTTTATGAATTGACCGGAAATTCAAATTTTTTGGATGAAGCAAATAATGCATATAAATTTCTAATATCTAATTATTATATACCTTCAAAACATATTTTCAAAACAAATCTTAAAAATAATGAAGCTGTTTTTACACCTTTTAATGTAGCTGTGGTAACAGGTGCATTAAGAGAAGCTAATCTGGTTGGTAATTTTGATAATTCCCCGGCAATATATACGGGATTTTCTAAAACGGTTATTAATAGTATGCAATTGTCAGAAGCAGGTCCTACCGGAGAAAAAGGCGGAGATTCAGATGGTGATGGTATTCCTTTTATCCCTGAACAAGCGGACAGACTTCCACCGGTATTGGCAAACGAAGCGGTATATGACTTTTTGAGTGCAACGTTTGATCCGGTTTTTGCTCAACAGTTAAGTTTAACAAATTCACCAAATCCATTTACAAATGAAACTATGATATCATTCGATTTAAATGAAGATACAGATGTGAATTTATCGCTTTATGATATAAACGGAATGAAAATAAAAACAATAGCAAATTATAAATTTAGTAAAGGTGTCAACAAAGTGAAGTTATCTACTTTAAACACGATTCCTCCGGGTATTTATTTTGTTAAATTAATCACCGCTACCGGAAACGCTATTCACAAACTAATTGTTGAGTAGTTACGAAAATAGTTAAATACAAAGAAAAGTGGTCTTAAAAATGGTTTTTACCGGAAGCAAAAGAATAATTGCTTCCGGTTTTTTATGTTGCCAAATATAATGCCTTGCTCAATATTATAGCAAGATATACATTGTAAATTATAATATATATTAATTACCATATCTATTTATGTCACAAAACAAATATTTTTTTCTTCATATAAAATAAGGTTGTTATTTTTATAAATAGTTTCGTCCTAATTAATAATTTTATAATCATGAAAAAAATAAACATTATTTTATTAATTGCATTATCAATATTAATATCCGGTTGCGGAAACAAACAACCGGATCCGGTAGAATTATCCAATATGGTTTTTGATAAACTCATGCGACACACTTCAATTTCGTATGATATTGAATACAAAATCAAACATTTGAATAGTAATGACACGACAAAGATTTTCACTAAAATCGATTTAATCAGAGATACAAATGATACTGTTTTCGGAGGATATTTTTGGATAGACATAGATTCGATTAAAAGATTTTATAATACCAAAAATATTTACTCAATTTATGATAAAGAAAAAGAAATAGTAAGATTTAAAAAAAATGAAACGTTTGCTATTACGAATAAAACAGATGGAAATTCCATAGAAACTTATTTTTTAAATCCCAACCGGTTAACTTATTGCGTCAATGATACTGCAAATACTATAAAATTGTCAGTTCAAAAAAATAATAATGAAGAAGTATATGTGCTTCATTGCGATTTTCCCCAAAGTGAATATTTTGAAAGTATGTATAAAGAAATTTATATTGATAAATTAACGTACAATATTGTAAAAATAGCCTTTTTTGTCAAAATGCAAGGAGAAACTCAGTATAATGAATGGAATTTATCCAATATAATATATGATAAAATCACTAAAGAAAATTTGGAAAAAAGATTTTTAGAATATAAAAACAAATATAAAATAGAAGATTTTAAACTTCCCGTGAAAAGAAACTTTGAACCATTGCCTATAGGTTCTTCTTTCCCTAATTTCGAAGGTATTGAATATAAAACTGATAAAAAAATTTCATTTCGGAATTTCAAAGGGGAAATGGTTTTATTGGATTTTTGGTATATGGATTGTTTTCCATGCATAAAAGCAATTCCACATCTAAATAAACTTTTCAATAAATATTCCGGTAAAGGATTAAGAGTATTAGGTGTCAATCCGGTAAATAATAATGAAAAAGACCTAAAACGCCTTCCTCGTTTCCTTGAATATAATAATATTGATTATCCGATTATTTTTATTAAGAAAGAACAAACAGCTGAATTAAAAGTAAATGCATTTCCTACATTATATTTAATTGATAAAAAAGCTAAGGTTTTGTATTCAACAGTGGGTTTTGATGAAAAAGAAATAATCAAAATTGATAGTATAATTGAGAAAACCCTAAATAGCGAAGATTAATCTTCGTGATAGATTATTTCAAAAGTTACTTCTGAAAATCTTCTGAACATCTCGGTAACTCCACAATATCTGTTCAATGACAAACTAACGGATTTTTCCAGTTTGTCTTTTTTAAGATCTTTTCCCCAAAAGTGATATTCAATATGGGTTTTGTAATAATATTTAGGATGTTCATCTGTCAATTCACCGCTAACATAAACTTTGAAATCATCGGGTATTGCTCTCATTTTTGTAAACAATGAAGCGACATCCATTGCAGTACAACCACCTAATGAAACCAATGAAAGAGCTTTAGGACGTACTCCTGTTCCTTCACCTCCTACTTCAGGTTCTGCATCCAATCTTACTTTTCCTCCTGGTAATTCAGCTTCAAAAGCCATTTTTCCCTGCCATTCACATGATATTTTATTTGTTACTCCCATTTTTATTTTACTTTTTTTTATAATGGCTGCAAAAATACATCTTTCATCTGTAATTCAAATCTTTTTGATAAAAAAAACCTTTATTATACAGTTATTTATTGATATTTTGTCACAGCATAGACTTAAATTAAAAGTATTTCCATTACTCACTAACCTTACGATAATTCCAAACAGCAAGGGTATTTAATACTACCCCATAAATAGCAATTATAATAAAATGATTTTTCACATCCGGAAATGTACTACCCTTAAGCAATACCATACGCATAAACTCTATAAAATATTTTATAGGATTGAACCAGGTTAATCTTTGTGCCCATACAGGCATACTTTCTATCGGAGTGAACAGCCCGCTCATAAGGATAAATATCACAAACATAAACCAAGCAATAAACATTGCCTGCTGTTGTGTATATGTTATTGTAGAAATAAAAAGCCCAATACCCAAAACAGCAAATAAATATACCAATGTGAATGAATAAACCAATATCAGACTTCCTTCATAGTGAAGGTTGAATACCAATTTAGCAATGACTAAACCAATACTTAATTCAAAAAAGGCGATCAATAAGAAAGGAAACAGTTTACCTATAATGAATTGATGTTTTTTTATAGGAGTTACATTCAATTGCTCTATTGTTCCAATTTCTTTTTCCCTGACAATATTTATAGCAGTTAGAAATACTGCTACCATAGTAACCAGTAAAACCAATATGCCGGGAACCATAAATGTAGAATATACCATAAGATTATTATACCAATTTGACCATGTAATGCCTATTGGTAAAGAAATAGTCTGACCGGTTTTTTTAGTAATTATATCCGAGCTAAAATCTTTCACTATCATATTGGCATAAGCATTTCCCAAACCTGCTTTTACTCCGTTTACCGCATCTATGCTTAAGTATACATTTGTTTTTTGACCGTTAACCAGATCTTTTTCAAAGTTATTTGGAATTTCCATTACCAGATCCGCTACACCTTTTTCAAGATCTTCAAAGCCTTTTTGATGATTGTCCGAAGAGTTTTTAATATTAAAATACGGTGATGCGGAAAATTTGGAGATCAGATCTCTGGAAAAACTACTTTTATCCATATCGATAATATAAACATTAAGATTTTTTACTTCAAAACTGGCAGCATATCCCAATATTATCAATTGAAAAAACGGCATAATGAAAAGAACCCCCACCATCAATCTGTTTCTTGATATCTGTATGAATTCCTTTTGTAATATATATAGTATGGTTCTCATATTTTTTCTATTCCAGTCTTATTTTATAATTCTTAATACTTATGATCAAAAAGAACATCATCATCCCAAATAAAATCAGAGTTTCTTTAATTATCAGTCCAAATTCAGTACCTTTTATCATAATATCTCTCAGGATGATCAAAAACCATTTTGCCGGAATAACATGACTTACATATTGGAGTATTTCAGGTAAACTCTCAATAGGATAAATAAACCCTGATAAAATAATAGTGGGCAACAACAACCCCATCAGAGAAATCAAAAGTGCATCCTGTTGAGTATTTACTTTAGTAGAAATAAATATTCCCAATCCTAATGCAGTAATTATAAAAAGTATAATTTCCAACATTAATACAAGTAGAGAGCCTCTTATCGGAAGTCCAAAAACAAACACCCCGAGCAATAATATAGTTACTGCATTTATCAAAGCCAAAGAAATATAAGGCACTACTTTTCCAACTATTACCATCAGGGGTTTAATAGGTGAAACAAGTAATATTTCCATCGTTCCTTTTTCTTTTTCCCGCGCTATAGATATTGAAGTCATCATAGCTGAAATAAGCATAAGAATAATTGTAATAGTGCCGGGAACAAATAAATAAACCCCTTTTAATTGAGGATTAAATTCCATTTTTGAAACCACTTCCAATCCACCTGATTTGTTTTTTAGATATTTCGTCTGATAATCCAAAATATTACTACTTATATAATTGATCAATGTTGTTGCGGTGTTGGGATCCGTTGCATCTGCAATTATTTGAACCTTAGGATTTTCATTTCGATTAAGTTTTTGTGAGAAATCATTTTCAAAAACAAGAGCTATTTTAATTTTTCCTTTTTTAAATGCTCTTTCTATTTGATCTTTGCTTGAAAGATATTCGTACAATTTAAAATATTTTGATGATAATATCTTATTGCTTATCTCTTGTGTCACTTCATCTTTGGAATTGTCCAAAATCGCTATTTTAGCATCTACAATTTCATTGGTAATTGCAAATCCAAATAAGATCACCTGGACCATAGGCATGCCGATCAGGATCAGCAGAGACCTCGGATCTCTCCAAACATGATAAAATTCTTTTTTCAAAAATGCTAAAAATGCCTTCATATTTGATTTAATTACATCTACTAAATTCTTTGTAACCACTCTTTTCTCAATCCCACCACTTATCTCTCTCAGTCTCCCCGTCTCTCAGTCTCTCAATCCCACCACTTACCTTAATAACTAACTCCCACCACTTCCAATCAACTACCTCTACTTACAACCCTCTTGCCAATTTCACAAATACATCCTGCATATTATCTACTTCAAATTGTTGTTTCAAATTTTCCGGAGTATCCAAAGCTTTGATCTCTCCATCAACCATTATTGAAGTTCTGGTACAATATTCGGCTTCATCCAAATAATGAGTTGTTACAAAAAGGGTAGTTCCATCGGCAGAAGCTTTATAGATCATCTCCCAAAATTGTCTTCTTGTTATCGGGTCAACACCACTGGTCGGTTCGTCTAAAAACACAACAGGTGGATCATGTACCATCGCTACTGCAAATGCAAGTTTTTGTTTCCAGCCCAAAGGTAGATCTCCGACTAATTTTTTTCTTAGATCTTGCATTCCCAATTCTTCCAATAATGTATTTATTTTTATTTTAATCTCTTTTCCTGGTATTTTATAAATTCCGGCATAAAGTCTTATGTTCTCGCTAACTCTCAAATCATCATAAAGAGAAAATTTTTGGCTCATATATCCGATATTCAGTTTTACTTTCTCCGGATTTTTCTCTACATCCCAACCTGCTACTATTGCGTTTCCCGAACTGGGACTCAATAATCCGGTCAACATTTTCATCGCAGTGGTTTTTCCTGCACCATTTGCCCCGAGAAAACCAAAGATCTCTCCTTTTTTCACATTGAAAGAAATATTGTCAACAGCAACAAAATCTCCAAATTTCTTTGTAAGATTTTCAACTTCTACTATGTATTTACCGTATGATTTCATTTATAAAACAATGATGATTTTATAATGTCGTCCCTACCGGGACTTTAAATGATTCTTATGCTATTTCTTTTCTACCATAATGTCACCCCTAACGGGGCTTATAACGTTATTTTTACCCCTTATTGCTACCATAATGTCGCCCTTACAGGGCTTTTTATAATTACATAAATCATTAAAAGCCTCAGAGAGGCGACATTATGGTAGCATTCAATGACGAAGAATAAATAAGTCCCAGCGGGACGACATTATGATTATATAAATATTTTTCTCTCTCATCACTCTGTATTTATCATTTTTGCCATAAAACAATCTTCAATATTAGCGCTTATTTTTTGTGTTTCTGTTTTTATTCTCATTCTTTCTTCTATCATTGCATTCAATTCTGAAGGATTAATATTATTGTATGCCGTCAAATGTATAGAGTCCCCAAAGGGAAATGCTGTTTTGGTAATTTCCATTTTCCTTAATTCCAATAATAAATGATAAAAATCATCTCCTTTGACCGAATACAATGGTTCGTTAAATTCCTGAATAATAGTTTCCGGAGGATTGATCTCCATTATTTCACCCTTCTGCATAAAGGCAACTCTGTCGCAAAGATTTGCTTCATCCATATATGGAGTTGAAACAATTATAGTAAGGTTTTGATCTTTCAGTTTTTTCAACATTTCCCACAATTCAACCCTTGAAACAGCATCAATTCCTGTTGTGGGTTCATCGAGAAATAGAATTTCCGGTTTATGAATAAGAGCACAGGAAAGAGCCAATTTTTGTTTCATACCTCCTGAAAGTTTTCCTGCCCTTCTGTTTTTGAATGGTTCTATTTGGCTGTAAATATCTTCTATAAGATGATAATTTTCTTTAATTGTAGTATTAAATATTGTAGCAAAAAATTTAAGGTTCTCTTCAACTGTCAGATCTTCGTACAAAGAAAATCTACCGGGCATATATCCGATAATTTTTCTTAATTTTTTAAAATCTTTAACAATGTCCATTCCATTTATTTCTGCCCTTCCTTCAGTTGGCTTCAATAATGTGGTTAAAATTCTTATCAGAGATGTTTTTCCTCCTCCGTCAGGACCTATCAATCCAAACAATTCTCCTTCTCCTACAGAAAAAGATATATTTTTCAGAGCTTTAATTTCTCCGTAAAACTTTGATATATTTTCAATATTTACAAAAGTTTTATTCATTGTTTCTTGTTTCTACCATCCTGCTGTACAGCAGGATCGCCCCTATGGGGCTTATAACGTTTTTTTACTTATTGTTACCATCCCGCTGTACAGCGGGATCGCCTCTCTGAGGCTTTAATTAATTCTGGTATTATCTTTCTATCATTCCACTGTACAGCAGGATCATCCTTTTTTATTTACCTCACAAAAAGCCCTGTAAGGGCGAAATTATGGTAGCTGGTATTCTGCATGTATCAATAAGTCCCAGCGGGAAGACATTATGATTAATCATTTTTTTATTCATAAAATTCTGAATTTATATTGTTATTCTTTTAATTACCTCCAGAAGTAATCAAAAAACATTTTTTTCAATCGCAACAAACTAAAAAACCACCTCTCCCGGCATCCCTATTTTCATACTTCCATCATTTTTTACTCTTACTTTGATAGCATAAACCAGATTTACCCTTTCCTCTTTCGTCTGAATGGTTTTTGGCGTAAATTCTGCTTTATTGGATATCCAACTGATAATTCCTTTATATGATTTATTTGTATTTTCAGTATCATCGATCAATACGGTAACTTCCTGATCCAGTTTTATATGGGGCAGTTGGACACCGGTAACATAAGCTTTTAATTCTATGATTGACAGATTAGCTATTTTGTATAATGGCATTCCGGCACCGGCAACTTCACCTTGCCTTTTGAAAACCGATAAAACCTGTCCGTCAATCGGATTTACCACTTTACTTTTTTCAATTCTTTCTTCAACTTGCTTCAGCTGGACTTCCATAGGAGATATCTGCGCAAGAATACTTTTATTTATGTCATGGACTTTTGATTCTGTAGCCAATATTCTCTTGTCCAAAATTTTAATTTGGGAATTAAGGTCGTCAACTTGTTTTTGAGTAGCAGCATTGCCTTCAACCAATTTAGCTAATCTTTCTTTTTCATGTAAAAGATGAGTTTTTTGCTCATTTAAAACCGCTATTTCCGGTTTGACATTCTGCAATTTTGATTTGGTAGCTTTAATCGTTGCTTTGAGCAATTGTTTTTGCGTATGCAAAAGCGTTGTATCTATTACGGCAACAATACTATTTTTCTTTAAATTTTCTCCTTCTTCTACTTTGAAGTCAATGATCTTGCCCGATACTTCAGATGATATCATATATTCTATTGCTTCAAAATTGCCATAAGCATCGGATTTTAATTCTTGTTCTGAACAAGCTGATAACCCGGTTATTACTGTTGCAAAAAGTAAATATTTAAATTTCATGTATTTATGTTTTATTTTCCTAAAATTATTTTTAATTTATATTTCAAGTTTTCTATTTTCATTTTATGGATAATAGCATTGATCTTAGAAATTCTTTTTTTGGTCAGTTCCACCAAAAGATCATTTATAGTCGCTGTACCGTTTTTATATTGGTTTTCAATAGTTCCGATCAGGTCATTTTGTTTTTCTATGATCTCTTCGTCAAAATGCAGATTATTTTCCAAACCCTGTATTTGCGACACAATTCTGTCGGATTCTATTTTCATGTTTTCATCAAATATCTCTTTTTTATTTTCTACAATAGATTTTTCAATATCCAGTTTCTGCTTTTCTATTGAAGATTTTTTCCAGTCCCAAAAATTCCATACAAATCTTACACCTCCAATAGCATAGGGAGCTATATTGTCATTAAAAAAATTGAAAGGGTTTGGATAACCAATACCTGCTTTGGCAAAAAGAATAACTTTGGGTTTGTTCTTTGCTTTTATAAGGTCTTTGCTGTGTTCCAGAATTTCGGAATTAGCCGAAAATAGTCTATATTCAGGTCTTGATGTCCAGTCTTTTTTATATTCCGGAATTTCATTAGTAGATAATATTTTATCTTTAATTTCTATTCCGGTTAGATCACTTAAAACCAATCTCAATGTTTCTATATTGTTTTGTACGGCTGCTGTATTTTTCTTTAATTTGATTTTTTCAAGTTCTATTTTATCCAAATCACTTTTCAGTGCAACTCCATTGTTAATTGCTGTGCTTACCGTCTTGGATTTGATATTAAGAATAGAAAGAGAACTATCCAATATTTCTTTTTGTTTTTCAAGGGTCAATATTGAATAATACACATCAACAACTCTTGATTTTATACTGAATAATTTGGTTTCAATACCAATTAAACCTAATTCTCCTTTCAGTTTTTCATTTTCCCTCAATGTTTTATTCAATCCGCCATCATACAATAAATAACTGGCATCTATATCCGTATTGGCTTTGTAGAGAGGCAAACTGATAGGGTCAACATTGGGGATTGGAAATTCCAGATCTATATTTTCACTTTGCAAAGTAGTTTGTGCCGTCCAATTGATTTGGGGCAATTGTTGTTTTTTTAAGTATTTTATCTGAAGAGCTGTTTTTTCCGCTATCATTGACTTTTGTTTGTTCAATGGTTGCTTATTTACCGCGGATTCGATAGCTTTATCCAAAGTTATGATATCAGATTGTGCATCAACATAATCATAGTTTGAACTAAAAACGATAATTATTAAAATAAATGCTCTATAAAAATTTATATACTTAGTTAACATAATTTAGTTTTTTAAACTGTTTATCAAAGTATCAACTATCAGTCTTTTTCTCAATTTCATCAATTCCAGATATTCATTATCGGAGATATTTTCAACATGTGTCATTATAGGTCTTAGCAAAAATGGAAAGATCATCATTGACAAGCCATTTAATACAAATTGTAAAGGATCGATTTTTTTTAATTTATTCTCTTTAATTCCTTCTAAAATAAATGTTTTTATCAACGGAACATTGGGAACAAAACCTGCACTGATCATAGATTCTAAAAAAATATCCCGGTTAAAATTTATTTCATTAATAATAAATGGTGGTAATTTAGGATTTTTGCACAACAATTCAATATATGCATCTACTATTAATTCTATTTTTTTATAAAATGACATATTTGATTTGATAACTTTCTCCAATTTAGGAAAAATTTCCATTGCGATAAATTTAAAAGCCTCTACAAACAGTATTTTTTTTGACTTGAAATAATAATGCAAAAGACCTT
>JALVEG010000118.1 GCA_027031145.1 Saprospiraceae bacterium
AATAAAAGGAGCAAATGTTGAAGTTGATATGGGTTTTGCTGAAAAAACACGTATTTTTTATAATAATGCATCTGACATGCAATTGGCTCATGTATCACCTTTTTACAAAATGGCAATGGATGAATTTGATGCTTTTATTAAAATAATGGCTCCATTTAATCTAAATGAAGACAGGAATGTCAATAATGAAAAAGTTAATAAACACAGAGAAGCTGTAAGTCCTGTTATGAAAACATATTTTGAACGTACGGCAGTAAGAGATCTCAAAAGAAATACATGTCTGTTTCCTACTCAGGCAAGTGCTCAGGAAGCCGGAATGTCTCTGGAAGAATATGAAAATTTTGTTTTTAATGCCTGCAGACTTTATGATGACGATCCGACTGCAAGTTGGCAGGAAGTAGGAAAATTTCAACAAAGAATTGTAGATTTTCTCAATCAGCATACAGATTTTATATACAAAGGCAATGATTTTGAAATCAGTTTCAATACCAAAGGTAGAAAATGGATAAATTCGGATGGCAAGACCAATATGCCTTCCGGAGAGGTTTATACATCTCCTGTGGAAGATAGTGTAAATGGTAAAGTGCATTTTTCTTATCCCGGAATTTATATGGGGCAGGAAGTGGAAGGTGTTACTTTATGGGTAAAGGATGGATATATAGAGAAATGGGAAGCATCAAAAGGCAAGGATTTTCTTGATAAGATATTTGCATTGAAAGGAGCCAGAAGATTTGGCGAAGCAGCTATCGGAACAAATGAAAATATAAACAGGATTACGAAAAATATCCTGTTTGACGAAAAAATGGGAGGTTCGATTCATATGGCGATCGGACAATCTTATTTGCAATGCGGAGGAAAGAATGAATCATCCATTCATTGGGATATGATCACCGATATGAAAAATGACGGAGAGATTTATGCTGACGGTGAACCGGTGTATAAGAATGGTAAATTCTTGATTTGATCCGTAGTTTTATTTACTTTCCTAAGTAAATTTTAATAACCAAAGCATATTTGGTTAAACATATCTTTTTAATCAGTTTTATAAATTATATTTTTTATTAAGTAAATATCAAAAATATAATACTGATTTATTGAGATATTGATAATTTTAGTTAAAATTTGTGAAATTATTGGATTTAATTAAACTTTTTGGTGTTTAATATCGTTTAGTTGTTTCGTGAAATTTAATTATTTGAAATATAACTATTTAAATAAGAGTTTTTTTATCTATTTATAAAAAAAAGTATCAAAGATAAATAGTTTGGCACGAATATTGATAATCAATTAATTATAGTTTACAAAAAATAATAATATAAAAGTTTGTAAATTTGAAATTAATTGATAATTTTGCGGCTCGTTTTTGAGAAATCATTAATGAGAGTGGATATAAAAACCACAAACCGATTAAAAAATTAAATCCTATGAACAAAAAAACTGCATATTATAGCGGTATTTTTATACTATTGGTATATCTGAATTTAGCTACCGGTTCTTTATTTGCCTCTTCAGCAGATTCCAATATTCCAATGTACTCAGATGAAAATATTGCTGCAAAGATCAATGATCTTGGTGGCCATATTGAATTTAAGTATACGAAAGAAGTTAAAGATTACATAAGAAGATATACTAAGCCTGGTAGAAGCGGATCAGAGAAGATCCTTGGTAGAATTCCCGTATATTTCCCTGTTTTTGAAGAAAAAATAAAAGATAAAAAATTACCTGAAGAATTAAAAGTACTTGCAATTGTTGAATCACATCTTGATGTTGGAGCGTATTCCAAAGCCGGAGCTGCCGGATTGTGGCAGTTGATAAAAGGAACAGCAAGACAATATGATCTGAGTGTCAGGAAAAATTTTGATGAAAGATATTCAGTTGAGGAATCGACTGATGCTGCTTTGGACTATTTAAGTGATTTATATGGTCAGTTCAATGATTGGACATTGGCTTTGGCTGCATATAACTGTGGTCCCGGAAATGTTCGCAAAGCGATAAGAAGATCAGGAGGAAAAAGAGATTTTTGGAAAATAATAAAATATCTCCCTAAGGAAACAAGAAATTATGTTCCGAAATTTATTGCTATATCATATTTGTTGGAGCATTACAAAGAATATGGTATTGAACCTCAGATGCCTGATAAAAGATATTTTGAAACAGCAGAAGCTATTGTTTATAAGCATTTGACATTTAGAGAAATTTCTGATGTTACCAATGTGCCAATGGATGTGATCAGGAAAATGAATTATGCATACAGAAAAAATTATATTCCTGCAAATTCAAAAGGATACAAATTGACATTACCTAAACAGGCATTATATTCATTGCTTGAATACTACAACTATAATCAGATAGAATTTAGTAAAGATCATAACTATGATTTTTCCAAGTATATTTTAAATAATTTTTCAAGGGAAATTGCAATGGAATTGCTTGGTTCAAAATATAAATACGATATTGAAGTACTGCAAGTGAGAAAACCGAAGATTATTTTCACTGAAAATAATGAAAAGCTGAAATTGGGTAATAAGATTGTTGATATTTCAAAGTACAAAGTAAATCAATTTGAATCATCATTTATTTATCATGAATTGAAACCGGGGGAATCTATTGATCAAATAGCAATGGATTATGGTGTTAAAATGGAGGATGTGATGAGATGGAATGATATTCATCTTTCCTCTCCACCCAGATCGGGATCAATACTTAAAATAGAAAAATGATAAACCAAACTCAAGTTAACACTATTTATTTCTATTGATAATAAATTCGGATAACTCAAAAAGTGCTTGTCTTGCTTCATTCTCGGGAAATGTAAACAAAATTTTATTAGCTTCGTCTTTGTATTTTTTCATTTTCTCAATAGCATATTCCATACCACCATGATCCTTAATGAAATTGATGAGCTCTCTGACTTTTTTATTATCTGTATTATGGTTTTTGATAGTATTGATGATATATTTTTTATCTGATTTATTCGCATTTTCCAATACAAAAATAAGAGGTAAAGTCATTTTCTTTTCTTTAATATCAATACCCCGGGGTTTACCGATTTCGCTATTGCCATAATCGAATAAGTCATCTTTTATCTGAAAAGCAATACCTATTTTTTCACCGTAAAGTTCCATACGGTCGATAATACCGGTATCAGTTGTGACAGAAGCAGCTCCGATACCACAAGCAGAAGAAATAAGAGATGCGGTTTTTTGTTTTATTATATCAAAATAGACATCTTCTGTAATATCAAGTTTCCTCGCTTTTTGCATCTGAAGCAATTCTCCTTCGCTCATGTTTTTCACTGCTGAAGAAAGAATTCTTAGAAAATCAAATCTGTCGTCCTGAATAGATAGCAATAAGCCCTTTGCCAAGAGATAATCTCCCACGAGAACCGCAATTTTATTTTTCCATAAAGCATTGATAGAAAAAAAACCTCTTCTTTTATTGGCATCATCCACGACATCATCATGAACCAAAGTAGCAGTATGCAACAATTCTATAAGTGATGCAGCAGTATAAGTGTCCTCAGTTATATTACCAATCATTTTTGCAGCCAGGAGAACAAACATTGGTCTTACCTGCTTCCCTTTTCTTTTGTAAATATAATAAGTTATTCTGTCCAATAAAGCGACATCGCTTTTCATCGAATTTTTGAAAAAGTCTTCAAATATATGAAGTTCTTTTTCAATAGGGGATTTTATTTTATTTAAAGATGTACCCATTTGTAAAGAGCGTGCAATATACGATGAATAATTGTTTTTGTAATAAAAAATGAATATATTTTTATGCGGTATAGTCAGTGTCTGCGGAGCTTAACCCGGATTATTCATGCTTTTAGCTTTATGTAGATGCAAGGCATCGAAATACGTAGATATATCCTTATATTTCAAGTGTTTCGTAACGCAGCAGATGCATAAAGATAAAAGCAAACGATACCCCAAATTTGGGGTATTAATTTTTAAACATTTTTCAAATAATTTATTAATATTTAGTGATTTAATTCATTATAAAAATTAAAGTGTTGAATAATTCGGGTTAAGTTTTTATTTCAAAACACTTACCTGTCCTTTTTTGATTTCCAGACCACAGGGGGAATTTACTTCTATTTTATATAAAAATACTTCGGGTGAAATTTTATGATTTTTATATGTTCCGTTCCAAAAAATATTACCTGTGGAAGAAAATACTTTTTCACCCCACCTGTCAAATATCACAGTCGAAAGAATTTTAACATTGACTGTATCGGATAAATATATTCTAAAAGTTTTGTTTATTTCTTCGTTTCCTTCGGGGAAGAAAGCATTTGGGATGATAAAACGCGGATATTTTGAAGGGACCTCATATTCGTAATTGTACAGGCAACCGCTATTTGAATAAATTTTTATTTCATATATTCCCGATTCAAGTGAATGAAGATCTTTTTCTTTATCACCATTATTCCATGACAGGTCATAAGGAGGATCATTGCCTTCAATATTCAATAAAATCTCTCCGCTATTGCAACCGTAATCAGGAAATATCGAATCTATGACTTCCAAAGTGTCAAACTGGATATTTGCTTTTACAAAACTTTGGCAGTTATAGATTTGATCATAATAAAATTCATAATATCCCGATTCGGTAATGACAGAGTCTCCCAAAATAATAGAATCCCCTTCACAAATAACAGTATCTAAAATTATTTGGGATTGAGGAATGACGGTTAAGTCAAGTGTCACAATACTGTCCAAACCATAATATGTAAGTAGAGTATCAGTATAGATCCCTGTTGATTGCAATATCGTGTCGTTGAAAATATAATCATCTCCCTGACAAATCGTATCGATAAGATTTGTTCTGGCAGGGGTGTCATAAATATACACTGCACCCCTGTTTGATCCATAAGTATAATCATAATCCGCACCTACTGCCAGTCTGTCTCCCGAAATGGATAAACTCTCTCCGTAGTGCATAAAAGTTGAATCAGGATAAGCCGGTTTGATTTTGCGTTTCAATTTCCATTGGTCATTGTCTAAAAAATATTGATAAACTTCCCCGTGATTGCCATGATAAACGTAATCATAATATCCTGAATACAAATATCCGTTTGAAATAACAATAGAAGGAGCGAAAATAGTAGTTTTCAGATATGATTTTGCATAAAGCTTTTGATGAAGCATGTATGTGTCTCCTTTGTTCTTGTAGATTTTAATAGTATCACCCCAGGCAACTGCGACATATTTTAGATCATCTGTAAACGCTAAACTTGAACCACCGGTATGCTGTATATCTGAAAAAACCTTCCATTGCCCATCTGTAAAGTTATATATTAATACATGTGGCTTATTACCCGCTCTTTGCCTATGGCTTGTTATTAAAAATTTGTCATTCATTTGAGTTCTGAATAAACCCGGTGAATTTCGATGATTTTTATATTCGATAGAATCGGAAAATTGCCATTTATTCTCTGTTTTTTTATAAAAATAATCTATCATTGTCCTGTTTGACGACACTTCAGTACGAACAAAAAGCCAGTTTTTTGAAGAAGATAGAAGCATAATGCTCCCTATTAGTTTTTTTTCACGGGTAATGGAATCGATAAGTTCAAATTTGTCATTGGAAATGTCATAGATCATTACCTTCATTTTGGTAAGGGAATCGTATGAAATGAATTGCCTGAAAAATGCTGTTTTCCCTGAAAAACTCAAATAAGAAAGGCCAAGATCATTAAAACTCTGATTGTAAATGGCACCCGGTAAAGTGTCCTTTTGTACCCATAAATCATTTTCATATTTAAATAAAAATGCCCGTAAATAATTTAAACGATACGGGGAATAAAAAGGCTCTTTACTTGTTGATATTAAATAATCGCCTTCAATATTTACACTATTTCCAAAGATAGAATATAATTTTGGTTTATCTGAATATATTTTATGGATTTGTCCGAATAAAGTTTGGCTAACAAGTAAAAGGGCTACTGATATTCTGATGTATTTTAACATTGTCGGAGAAAATATATTGTTTGTACAAATATATGTAATTTTGTTTTAATAATAAAAGATTTAAGATGGTATATCAATTATTTTTGAAATTCATAACAGCCTATATCTGGATTTGCATCCCGGGGTAGTCCGTCTATATCACTTAGAATATCAGAAATATATTTACCTTTATCTATAACGATTGCCATAGTGTCTGGACGATAATCATACTTTTCTACATCCAAAAACAAATTGTTTTCACCGGCTCCATTGATACATTCCGTTGTATTATCAAAAAAATGAGGGAATTGATTATTTTTAGTAATATCCTTTACTCTGAAAAGACAGTTGTCAAAGTGATATATGAAATTGTCAGGAATATCTTTGGTAGCATTTGATAATAACAATTCATCCTGATTGCCTCCATAGATTATACAATTAGTGAAATTTGCATTTAGTGGGTACGGATCGGTATTAACACAGTCATCATCCAAACATTTATAATTTTTTAGCACAAGAGCATCGTCTTTATTATTGTTGTAAATTGTACAAAATGTCATATCAACTTTTCCTCCGTAATCAACAACAATATTATAACTACCAATATCTGCTATAAGACAATTTATAGCATTAAGTTCGGCATGTCTGGAATATATACCTACTGCTCCGATATGATAAATTTTTGTATTGTTAAGTGATATGGAAGCCAATGAATCAAGATACAAGCCAACAGTAGCGTTTTGGATAATGGTATTGTTTAATTTCGACCCCCGGCTTTCTGGTAAAAAGTATATTCCTGACCATAAAGCATTGATATCCTGATATTTTTGTTCAAGTCTGTCTGTTTGTATTATAACAGGCTCTTCAGTAGTCCCAAGAGTTTTTAATTTCCCGTATTTATGAAAATACAGATTTCCGTCATAATAAAAGTTTCCATTAGAACTCTTTGCTATTCCTCCGTGGATATATAATTTCGTGTTGGACGGAAGAGTCAGAGTACAACTGTCTATATGCAATGAACCGTATAGAACATAAGGTTTTGGATCATCCCAAACTATTTCTCCCATATCACAAGTGGTCAAAAAATGTTTTCCTTTACCTTTACCTGTTATATAGTTGGCATTTTGTCCCCATGCTTCAAGCAATACCTTTTGTGTATTTCCATTTGCTTCAAAAACCAGGTTATCTTCAATAATAAAAGGACTAATAGAAAGAGGGTCGTCCGGGTTTATTCTGGTTTCCGCAAATATATATATAGAATCATTAGCGCCTATTTCTACGTTTTTTGCGCTGTTAGAGCTAATGCCGTCTATGTTCAGTCTGAATTGATCATGCGTATTATTTTCGATTTTTATTTCAGATATTTTTACAGCAAGATCTTTGTCATTATATATTTTTAATATTTTTGTTGCTGAACCAACAGTTGTAAATACCGTATCAAAAGTCAGGGTATCAGTTGAAAACCGTAATTGGAGATCATTGCCCTCATAAAATTTCTCTTTGTAGCAGCCGGAAGAAAAGGAAATTAATACAATAATGATTATACTAAAGATTAAAGGAAAAATTTTCATCGAGATCTTTTTATTGTTATTGGATATTAACGCATTAATGAAAATTAAATTTTATTTTCATTAATTTATAATAAATTGAAAGTATTTACTCAGGTAGAGTACTTGTCTTTGTGAACCTTTGTGTTCCTTGTGCCTTTGTGTCTAAAATTTCTTTATACGCTAAAATAGATACAAAGACTCGAAGTTCACAAAGTAACACAAAGAAATTCTACTTTATATGAAAATACCAATAATATTCATTTTATTTATAATTGTTCAGGTGTTTTTATTCGGACTAAAGCCCCAAAACAAACAACCTGAGTAGTTATGATCGAAAAACAATGAGCGGATATTTTTATTTTTAGTCTGCGCAGAAATGCAGTCTCATAAACTATTTATCAAGGAAAAAAACGAAAAAATGAAATACATTCATAATATTTATGCAATTGGTGAATAATTAAGTTATTTTTGCGAAAAATTTATATTTTGACATTTGATCAATTATATACATCCATAAAGAAAAAACAGTTTTCTCCGGTATATCTTTTGCATGGAGAAGAGTCTTTTTTTATTGATAAAATAGTAGATGAATTTCAGAACAATGTTTTGACTGATATCGAAAAAGAATTCAATCAGATGATCTTTTTTGGTAAAGATGCTGATCCCGGTAGTATAATTGGCAGTGCAAAGCAATATCCGATGATGGCTTCTCACAGATTGATCATCTTAAAAGAAGCTCAACAAATGAAAGATATTTCTTCTTTAGAATCCTATGTTGAAAATCCTGTGTCCTCAACGATATTGGTGATTGCTCACAAAGAGAAAAAGTTGGATATGCGTACGACATTTGCGAAAGCACTATCCAAAAACGGAGTAGTTTTTGAATCAAAATCACCTTATGAAAATAAAATTCCTGCGTGGATAAGGAATCACGGAAAAGAAATGGGAATAAACATTTCATCAAAAGCAGCTGAATTAATGATGTTGTTACTGGGTAATGATCTGGGGAAGATAGATAATGAATTGGAAAAATTAAAAATTGCAGTGAAAGACAGTGATCAAATCGATGTTGAAGATATTAGAAACAATATTAGCTTAAGCAGGGAATATTCTGTTTTTGAACTCAATAATGCATTAGGTAAAAAAGATATGGTTAAAACTTTTGGTATTATTGATGTTTTTAGCACTAATCCGGCTCAATATCCTATTCAGTATGTTATTGCTACATTGTATAGCTATTTTACCAAGCTTTTGATTATTTATGATAATTTTAGATTGGATGATAAAAAATTGTCCAAAATATTGGGATTAAATCCTTTTTTTATAAAAGAGTATAAATCTGCTGCAAAAAATTATCCCAAAGCAAAATTATATGAAGTGTTTGATGTATTAAGCGAATACGATTTGAAATCAAAGGGAGTAGGGGCATCAAGTTCAATAACAGGTATTGAATTGATGAAAGAGATGTGTTTAAAAATCTTAAATTGATAAATTTAATGGAGATAATATAATTTTCAGTGCTTATTACGTTAATGAATGATATATAAATAGTGTAAATTTTAGATTATGAAAATTAGAAATATAGTTTTTTTATTTGTTTTTATTTTTGGCTTTTCCAATCAACTTATTTCTCAAAAAGGTTATGAATTGGGAGGTTGGCTTGGTATATCAAATTATTTTGGGGAATTGAATTCCGGTTTTAGCCTTTTGGAACCCGGGATTGCCGGAGGAGTGAATTTCAGATTGCTTTTTAATGAAAGAATTTCGATGAAAACAATGTTGAGTTATGGAACCGTAAAAGGAGATGATGGTGATTCATATAATACTTTTGAGAAACAAAGAAATCTGAGTTTCAAAAGTCCTGTTGTTGATTTTACTCATCAGTTTGAATTCAATTTCCTGCCATATATACATGGATCATCGACAGATTATTTTACACCATATTTATTGACTGGTCTTGATATTTTTTATTATAATCCAAAAGCAAAGCTGAATGGAAAGTGGTATAGTTTGCGTGAACTTGGCACCGAAGGACAGGCTTTGGGTGAAGAGTATTTTGAATATGCGGCTGGATTGGTAGTAGGAGGAGGAATAAAATGGGATATCAATCATATATTAAGTGTGAATTTGGAGATGAGTTATCGTTTTATAAGTACGGATTATTTGGACGATGTGAGCACTTCTTATCCCAATATGCAGGAGTTATCGACATTGAGGGGCGAGATTGCAAAGCAATTGTCAGATCGATCCGGAATTCCGGGTTTTGCTGTTCAGGGCAAACAAAGGGGGAATAGCAGGGATAAAGATAAGTTTTCTTTTGTTGGAGTAAGTCTGATGTATTATTTCGGTTCATTGGAATGCCCTCCAATAAATAAATATTCTTTTTAATAAAACAGTTATATAAATATTCAAGTTGAGATAATGATAAAACAGAAAGAAATAATTTTAAACCACTATCCCAGAGGTTTTCACATAATTACAAAGGAAATAACTAATAATTTGGATTTGCCGGATATGGGAATATTGAATTTGTTTATTCATCATACTTCAGCGGGACTGACAGTAAATGAAAATTATGATTCAACGGTTTTGGATGATTTTGAAACGGTATTCAATAAAATGGTTCCTGAAAATATGCCATATTATACGCATACGATTGAAGGACCGGATGATATGCCTGCTCATATAAAATCTACATTGGTTGGCAATTCTGTCACAATACCCATTACTAACGGAAAATTGAATTTGGGAACCTGGCAGGGTATTTATTTATGTGAATTCAGAGATGGCGGTAGAAGAAGAAAAGTAGTTGCTACGATTTATTATTGAGTGGAGGTTTGAAGAACTCGAATATCGAAATATACGACTAATGATATTTTGAAAGGGGGATTAATCCCCCGCTGGCGGGGGAAAAAGGGGGTGGATAGGAGAGTGTTTGAATAGAAGACGGTGAAAATGGAGTGATGGAATATTGCGAAAGATTGAATAATAAATATTGATATTTATTTAAAATGAATATGAAAAGATATTACATACATATTATCATTATTTTGTTTATATTATCTTTTTCTGCATGTGATAAAGATAAAAATCAAACCGATACTTCCGGAGGTTCGATTATACGATATGACAAATTGCTTTTTAATCTGGATACGATGGATATAAAATCTTCATTTGATAGTTTATATCGAAAATATCCTGCTTTTACTGATATATATTTTGATAAAGTTGTTCCTCTTGCCGGTTACAGATCAGATTCCGTTTTATTTTATAAAGAATTGAAACGATTTATTACCGATACTGCTATAATTAAAATAGAAGATCTGGTTCAAAAATACTTTGAAGATATGGAGGATATTGAATCGGAATTTGATGCAGCTTTTGAAAATCTGAAAAAAGCATTTCCTGAAGTAAAAACTCCGGCTTTATATTCCTATATTTCGGCTTTTGCAATTCAAAGATTTATTTTTGAAGATGGAGACAGAGATGGGCTTGCTTTTGGTTTGGATCTGTTTCTTGGAGACAGTTTTCCTTATAACGAATTGGAGCATGGGCAAAATACTTTTTCCAATTACCTGGTCAGGACATATAATAAACAACATTTGGTAAAAAAAGTATTGGAACTATGGGTTGATGACAAACTCGGTGATCCGCCCGGCAACAGAGCTATTGATGCGATGATAAAAAACGGTAAGAAATTGTATGTCTTAAAGCAATTGCTTCCTGAAATATCCGATACTGTATTGCTGGAGTACACTCCTTCTCAATTAGAATGGTTGGGAAAGAATGAAAGAGAAATGTGGACTTTTTATATAGAACATAATCTGTTTTATACTACGGATAATTACAAAATAAAAAGACTTACCTTTCCTGCTCCTAATTCACAGGCACTTGGAATGCCTAAAAAATCTCCGGGTGAAACAGGAAATTATTTGGGATACAAAATAGTTTCCGAATTTATGAAAAGACAGGTAGAAATGAGTATACAGGATTTGATAAATTATAAAGATTCCCAGAAACTGATGGAAAAGTCCAGGTTTAAACCGCAGTTGAAGTAGTTGGTTTAAGAAGGGTAGGATGAGAGATGAGAGAAGGGGAGACTAAGAGACTAAGAGACTAAGAGATTATTTTTTGTTCGGTGTTTTGGAATGTCAAATTTATTTGACATAAAATTACGTTTGGATGTTTGGATGTTTTGAAGTTGGAAAGCGAAGTCAGAGACATTTGCTTATTGAAATAAACTATTAAAGTTGTTTTTGAAACCGGAATTAATCCCCCGCTGGCGGGGGAAAAAGGGGGTGGAATTTTAGTCAATATGTATAAAAATGAGATTTTGAATCAAAATACAATAGTTTCAAGTTTCACCCACTACTTTCGCCAGTGGAAAATAAAAAGTACTGGACTTTAAGCGGAGCATAGAGGAACAGAAAAAGTAAAATGGGCAGATTGGAGAATTGATCATCTACGCTATAACTTTAGCAATTAAAAAAGATTGGATGAGCTTTTAATTATTAAGAATATAAATTTTGACAAAAAAGAGAAAAATATTAAAATGGAATGATTGGGTAGCATTTGCCATCCTGAGTTTGACATGGGGTACATCTTTTATATTGATAAAAAAATCTCTTGTTGCATTTGACAGCGTACAGGTTGCAAGTCTTCGTATATTGATAGCGACTATTGCTTTTACTCCGGTAGTTATTTATAATCTGAGGAAAATTGAATGGAGTAAATGGTATAAATATCTTTTGGTCGGATTGGCAGGTGGAGGCATTCCTCCGTTTCTATTTGCTTTTGCACAAACAAAAGTTAGCAGTAGCTTGGCAGGAGCTTTGAACGCTCTTACTCCCATTTTTACACTATTGCTTGGAGTTCTGCTTTTTCAGATCAAATTTACTTATAAAAAACTATGGGGAGTAGTGCTTGGTTTAACGGGAGCTTTTACTATCATTTATTACAATAATATTTCTTTTGAAGGAGGTCTTTTCTATTCATCTTTGATTTTATTTGCGACTATTTTCTATGCTTTTAATGTCAATTTGGTAAAGAAATTTTTCAATAATCACAATACTGTTGTGCTAACGGCTGCCTCATTCATATTTTTCGGATATTTTTCATTGATATTATTGGTACAAAGTGATTTTGTTGAAGTGATGAAAACAAATCCGGATGCCTGGATGTCACTTGGTGCTGTTACTTTTTTGTCATTGTTCAGCACGGTAATGGCTACGGTATTATTTTTTAAACTGGCACAAAAATCAAATGCGCTTTTTGCATCATCCGTGAGTTTTGCTATTCCACTGGTTGCATTGTTTTGGGGATACCTGGATGGAGAAAAACTAAGTATTATTCATTTTCTGAGTTTGGTGCTTATATTGACAGGAGTATATCTTACGCGTGGAAATGATAATGTAAAGCAAAAAGACTTATAACAAATACTCTCCAACCATTAAAATAGCTGCTGCTGGCCTGATATTACCTTCCTTTATTTCCATTTGAGCAAAATAGTGAAGAGTGTCAAGATCAAATTGCTTGAATGAAGAGTAATCGGTTTCGATTTCCTCCTTTGAAGGAAGAGAGTCCAGCCCTGCTATCTCAGCTATCTCATTTCCGGTAAGGATTTCGCTTTGGAGTATGCTTTTTGGGAGATTGTCAAATCCTACCGGAACGGTTTTCCTGTTTTGCAAAGCGGAAAAAATATTTTCTTTATTTATTTTTATATATTGAGTACCTCCAAGTCTGCCGATGATATTTGTTTTTTCCTGTTTTATTTTGTTATCCTCCATAATATTTTCATCGACATGAATACATACAACATCACATAATACAATGGAGCATTCACCGGGTTGGACTCCAAGTTCTATTATCCGGTCCAGTTTACATTCGTATCTGACAGGAGATTCCATAACGCCGGGAGTCTTTATCAATTCCGAATTGATGGTATTCAAGCCTGATTTTGAAAACTCATCAACTTCACTATCAAAACCAAATCCTGCAATTGTCATTTGCCTTACCATATCCTGATTGACCATATTTATCACACATTCACCGGTGTTTTCTATATTGATAAGGGTATCTTTTTTAGAACCATCTGATTTTCTGCTAATGGAGAACATCATTTTGGGCGGAAGTGAACTAACCGCATTAAAATAGCTGAAAGGGGCAAGATTTTTTATCCCTTTTGAGTCAATTGTGCTGACAAAAGCAATGGGACGTGGTATTACGGTCCCTAGCATAATATGATGTAAATCCCTTGAAGAAGTATTTTCAGGGAAAAAGGTTTTCATCGATAAAATAGTTTATGGTAAAAATTGGAAATTCTTGTCATACACCCATACCATCAACAAAATCAATAAGAAAACATATAAAAGAGTCCAAAGCAAGAACTCTACTCCGTGTCCATAATCCCTGTCTAATTTAGCCATAATACATTTATTTTTAGCAAAAATATAAAAATTATAAAAACTATCAAAAATTGAAGGATATTTCATTTATTTTTTGGGCGATTCTCCATAGAGATTTTACCACCCGCTATTGCCTCGCAAAAATCTCTATTCCGACCGGGCTGTTCGTGGGTTTCGTCCCGTCTCCGTACAGAATATGCATCCATAGCACTATATCCTCCCTGTGCATATCCGTACTTCGCCAGGGACAGTCACGGCGCAAATCCGCCATTATCCGCCCCTACCGTGCCTCCACTACCATCCCTATCGCAAACCTGTCCTCCTTTCACAAAGCACATTCCCGATCATAACTCTCTTGTCAAAGAAACAGCATTTTATTAAAAGTTATCCATAAACAAAACGAGATTGCCACGCTGCGCTCGCAAATTCCCGTTTCTATCGCCAAGAGGTGAGGACACCTTTGGCTTGTAGCGTGCTTCCTTTGATCGATATGAGTAAAAGCACTACTACAAACGCTGCCCTGAAGCACCATCCTCGCAAAAGGTCTCCCGACCTCTTTGCAAAGCGCCACCAAAACCTCCAAACCTATTGACACGAATTTTCCACCCCCTTTGTCCCCCGCCAGCGGGGGATTAATTCCAGTTTTAAAAAATCTTACCGGTTTATACCGATTAAATCAAAAATTACCACCAAAGTACTTCCCTTGCACAATACTCCTTGCAAAAGCCTTCCCTGTAATGATAATGTACTGGGGGCTCCTGACCTCTTTGCAAGCTACCACCAAAACCTTCAAACTTCCAAACCTGAAACTTCCATCATTCCATTATTCCATCCCCTCGATACGCTAAGGCTACATCTCGATACGCTTCGCAACATCTCGGTACGCTACATTACATCTCTATACACTTCGTTACATCTCAGTACGTTTCGCTACTTCTCGGTACGCTTCGCTACATCTCGATATGCTTCGCTACTCGATGCGACGCTCGATGCATCGCTCGGGGCATCGCTCCTCGATACAATTTGTATCGTCCTGAATTTTCTTGACTCTTATTTTGTCAAAGTTAAACATTTATTTATATTTATTTACAATTAATTTTTGTTCTTTTAGTTTTCCTTTGAAAACCTTTTCTGTCGGCTCATTTTTCTTT
>JALVEG010000119.1 GCA_027031145.1 Saprospiraceae bacterium
AACCGGCAGAATCAAGACTGATGATACCTTTGAATATCTTTGCACTCAAACCGACACTATTCAAATAAGTATTATCGGTACAAATCAAACTGACAATATGCGCACCGGCAGAATGCCCCATTATCAACATATTGTTCCTGTCGCCACCAAAATCTGCAATATTGTCATAAACATACTTTATAGCATCTGCTACATCCTGGGGATGAACGGGAAATTTTATTCTACCTTCTTTATCCGGTTCATAAGGAAAAGGAGAAAGTCTGTAATTGACACTTACCAATACATAGCCCGAATCCCTGCACATTTCGATTTTTTTAGTCAGTTTATTGGTCTTATCACCTATTGCCCAACCGCCACCATGCACATAAACGATAACAGGACTCTTTTCCGTGAAATTATTGTCATAATAAATATCAAGGCTCAACAGATTTTTATCAACGCCATCTACTTTTTTGTACTCAATTGTTTTGCTTACAAAATCCGGATCAACAGGAATATCAATATCATTTTTATCACAAGAAATAAATGCTAATACAGTAAATAAAAAGAGTAATTTTCTCATGATAATAATTGATTGTTGTTTGTTTTTTGACATTTCAAAAGACAATAAGTTTAATTTTTATCAGGTTTAAAGTAGGAAATGTCTTGTAAATTCTTTAAATCCAAATCAATTTCCCTATTTTTGATATTCTAAAACAACACCGATGACAAAAAAAATAAAACTTTGTATTTTTGACCTTGACGGAGTGATTGTAGATACCGCAAAATATCATTATCTTGCATGGAAAGAACTGGCGAAAGAATTCGGTTATGATCTTACAAAGCAGCAAAATGAAAAATTAAAAGGAGTAAGCAGAGTTCAATCACTAAAATTGATTTTGCAATGGGCAGGAGTATCTAAAAGCGAAGAAGAACAAAAAATCCTCGCTGCAAAAAAGAACGAACAATATGTCAAACTGATACAATCTCTGACCCCAAATGATGTTTTTCCCGGAGTACGTGAATTTATCTCCGAACTAAAAGATAACGGAATATTAACGTCTATCGGTTCGGCAAGTAAAAATACACGATTGATACTCGAAAAATTGGAGATAACAGGTCTCTTTGATTATATAGTTGACGGAACGATGACCACTCACAGCAAACCACATCCTGAAGTATTTCTGAAAAGTTGCGAAGCTCTTAATATAAAACCCGAAAACACCGTTGTTTTTGAAGATGCTCCCAAAGGAATCGAAGCAGCAAAAGCAGGAGGTATGTACGCCATCGGAGTAGGCAATCCCGATGAATTGTCAAATGCAGATATGGTGATATCGGGATTTGAGGGATTTGGGGTGAAGGATATAATGCTTAAAAAGAACTAATATATGAGTTACTAATAAAATCATATTCAGATGAAACGAACATGAATTTTTTTAATCATAAAATACACACACCTGTGTGCCAAAGCACTTCGGTGCGCAGGCACAAGTTAATGATTATCCGTCAGCTGACGGGCATAAGAATTCCTGAATGCCATGCCTGCAAAAGTATTTTACGGCAGGCAGGAATTATAAATTTTTATTAGTTTTTTTCAGAATAAAAATTTTAAACAGATGAAAAATAGTAAGTTTATATTGATAATAATATTTTTCTTTAATCATTTATCTATTTACACACAAGGACAAATGCCAAACCACAAAATTGTTATTTATGAAGAAGATTATTATAAAAATTTTGCAGCAGAGTGGGACAAACTAATTAAATATGAATTTTTTGTGGATGAAAACACTTTTAATAGTGATGAATTTAAAAAAAATAGAGAAAGTTTTATTAAAGATAAGGAAAAAGCCCATTTAGAATCATTGAAAACAAAAAACCGATATGTATTTAAAAAAGACAGTTTATTTGGAGTAAAAGAATTATCCGGCAAAGTCATTTCACCACCCGTTTACTATCGGTTTAATAAAACAGAACAAGGAATTTTTTATGCTTATAATAAGAATAAAGGATGTTGGGTTTTATTCAATAAAGCACTATATCCACTTACTAATTGTGAGTATTCCGATTTGTTTTGCAAGGATTTTAATTCTAATAAATGTTTTATTGAAAAAGCAAATAAATTTGGGATAATAGATACAACAGGAAAAGAAATGATTCCTCCCATATATTCAAATTTTAAATATATAGGAGATAGTTTGTTATTGGCTGAAAATGGAGAAAAGAAAGATATTTTAACTTACGATAACAGAATGATTTTTTCAGGTAAAAACAAAAAAATTAATGATACATATTGTTTTAATAAATATTTGGGATTTGAGACTTATTGCAGATTTGAAGAAAATGGCTATAAAGGTGTTGTTGACAATACGGGAAAAATCATTTTCCCTCCGGAATATGATGATATAAAAATTGCTAGTTTTAACAGTGAAATGGGTGAAATATTTACATTTATTTTAAAAACAAATGATAAATGGGACTTGTGGTATAATGGTCAAATAATTCTTAAAAAGGTTGATTTTATTAATCCATTCATTGAGGAGGACTATATTGATTTTAAATATGACCTTGATTTTCTTATTTTTAAAAAACACAATAATTATGGTATTATTTGCAACACATACAATCAGCTTGAAATAAAACAGTATAAAAATAAAATCTTCAAGTACATAAGAAGCATGCCTTTAGAAGATTATAAATTGTCAATTGGAAGATCTCTAAGTTATAATGGCAATAATATTCATTCAAAAATAATTTATTATAAAGAAAATAACTTATGGGGTATTTGTGATATACATGGAAATACCATACTTGATGCGAAATATAATAAATTATTTTATTTCGGGACAAATATGTTATCAAATTCGTATAAGTTGAATTGGAATCATACACCCAAAATGTTTTTAGCACAGAAAAATGGTTATTGGGGCATTATTGATATAAAGAATAATACAATTTTTGATTTTAAATGGACGAATATAAATATTAATGAATTTTCACAGTATATAATTGTACAATCAAATGAGCATTACGGGCTAATCGATAATTTGGGTAATTTGTATTTGAATACCAGATATGACCAAATAAAACGATTGTCACTGAATACGGGAAATGAATATGCTATTATTAAAATTAATGGGAAATATGGACTAATTGATTTGGATAAAGAATTAGTAATACATCCTGAAAATAATATTAACAATCTCTCTACAAAACTCTTAAATGAATACGATGATGCATATAGTGTGTCAATTACTTTAAAGGGAAAAAACTTTTAAATTGCAACTATGATGATATTAAAACAATTGAATTTGGCAAATATAAATATTTTAAAATCAGAAAAGACAGTTGTTGGAAGCTTATAAAACCAAGTGGTAAAGAGATTTTGGACTCCTGTTGTAAAAGTATTTCAATTATTGAATTTCAAAAAGAAAATTATTTTAAAATTAAATATAATAAGTATTGGACTATTCTTTCCGCAAAAGGGAAACCTGTTTTCGACAGTAAGTTTAAGTCAATTATAGAGTTTGGCAATACACTTTATGCAAAAAATGAAAAAGATAAATGGGGCTCATTAATATCAGAGAATGGGAACTGCTTTAAATACATATATGATGAGATATCCATTATCCAAGATAAATACGCCAATAGTCCATTTGCTAAAATAAAATTGAATGGGAAATATGCTTTTTTAGATAAGAAATGCCGTATTGCAACAGGATTCGATTATGATGAATTAGATTATCTTCCACAAATGAGTTCTTTCCAAAACAAATATTATAAAGTAAAGAAAAACGGTAAATGGGGTGTCGTCCAAATAATAGAAGATAATGATAAGTATGAAGTCGAAGTTGTGCTGGATTTCAAATATGATAGTATTGTAGAGATTAGGAATCTTAGAGGATATTTGAAAATTAAGTCAGGAGAATTTTGGGGTATGTTTAATAACAAATTTGATATAATCATTGAGCCAAATTTCAGGTATTTAATTAGAACAGATATATTTAATTTTTTTGCAATAAAAAACGATAGTACTTGCGGTGAATTTTCAAAAGGAAAATTTAAGTTTTTAAATAATAATGTTGATATAAAAAGGAAAAAAGAAAAAATAGGATTTGGATTATTTAAACAAAGAAAAGGATGCTTTTATGGTATTGTCGATTCAAAAGACAGCCTAATCTTGGATTATAAATATTTTGACATCGAAAAATTCAATAAAAAAAGTAAATATTATCCTTATGATATGGCTAAGATAAATGAAAATGGATTGTATGGATATATTTTGAAAGATGGAACTTTTCTTGTAACTCCTCAATTTGAAGTCTTAAAAGCTTATCAGGAAGATATGGCAAGAGTGAAAAAAAATAATAAATGGGGTTTTATTAATGTAAAAGGAAAAATTGTTATTCCCTTAATTTATGATTTAGTCGAACCTTTCACAAATGGTAAATCACGAGTTTTATTAAATGGAGAGAGATTTTATATTGATAAAAACGGAATTAAAATTCATAATTAAATTGAAAATATGAACACAGAAGTAAAATATTTGATAAAT
>JALVEG010000120.1 GCA_027031145.1 Saprospiraceae bacterium
TAAAAACTATTCTGGGGAAATATAAGACATTTGTTCAATTGAGGGCAAAACAAGTTTCTATTGTAACCAGACATATAAAGACCTCACCGTATAAAATTATTGTTGGGGGTGATTTTAATGATCCGCCTATGTCATATACCTACAATCAATTTGCAAATATACTTAAAGATGCATTTAAAGAAAAAGGTTTTGGTTTGGGTATATCTTATGCCGGAATTATTCCTTTTCTAAGAATAGATTATTTGTTTGTTTCCGAAAATATTGTTGTGATGGAATTTGAAACTTTAAGATCGAAATATTCAGATCATTTTCCAATAAAAATCAGGGTAAGAATTAATCATTGAAACAATCAAAAATAGTTTTTACCGTAATAAAAATGATTTCCTGAGCAGGAAGGCTTATTTCAACATCGTCATCATCATCTTCCTCATCCTCAAATCCTGATAATATGAATTCTGCAAGATCTTTGTTTTTTTCTTCAAACAGAATAAAGACTTTTTCTTTAAATGGGATATTTTCAGTATTTTCAAGTTTTTCCCAGTTTTTGGTTTCGTTTAATTCTATAAGTTCATCTGATATATCAGACTGATCTTTACCGGTATCCAGCAATATTTTTAATAGAATCAAAATATTAAATGACAGTATCATATATTCATCATCTGACAATACACTGAATTGATTGGAAGTGAGATAACTCATAACTACGGGAAATCTGTTAAGGATTTCCTTTTCGGATTTGTCAGAAAATTGTTTGTTTTCAAAATATTCCAAAGCTTTTTCTATATCTGAATATTTAATTATCATGATTTGATTTTTTATTTACAACAGTCTTTAATATCGGAAATTTCTTTAATAATAAAAAATCCGTCTTCACCCAATTTTTGGTAAAGAGGCATTAATATCCTGCCATCATAAGGTGATTTGATAATTCCATTATTATCTTTAGCCAAAATTTCTCCCTTTCTTATCTTTTGAAAATTTCTATATCCCGGATTCATTATAAAATTATCCTCGGGAGTTATTTGGTGTTTATATAGCAATTTACTGAGCTTGGGAAGTCCTTGTGAAAATTCTTGTAAAAGTGCATTGTGTCTGTTTTCAACATGTTCGGATTCAAAATTGCCTATGATTGTCATCAGATTTGTCATAGCAGCAATAGCTCTGTTCACAGATAAAATATCATCGTGATTTCCACTTTCAAAGGTTAATGATACAGATGGGATGTTAAGAAATTCTTTACTGAAATATTCTGTTGATGTTCCTTTTACTCCGTTTAATAAGCCCAGAATTACAGGGGCATTTAATTTAAGTGCAATTTCCACACTTTCTTTAATGTCCGGTACAATCGTGAATATACCTCCTGTTGAAGATGTAGTGTGGAGATCTAAAAAATAGAGTTTTTCAGGTTTATAGTCGTTTATTTCATTTATTAATAACTCAATTATTTCTTTAATTTCTTTTTCTTCTGCATATAATTTGTCAATCGGTGTATTATTTATTCTTTCTATAATATCAGGTTGCCAGCATCTGTTGAGATCTTTTTTAAGGAACCTTACTCCCTTGTTTGCGGCTTTGAGATTACCGGTTATCCCTAATATTTTTCCTTTGAAATTGAATTTAGGGTTAGTAATTGGTTCAACTTCTATCATTTTGATCATCAGATCAATGGCTCTGTATCCTGCCGGTTCGTTTCCATGCATATTTCCAAAAACAATCAAAAGGGGACCTTTTTCAGTTCCATGATATTCACCTATTATACGTTTTTTGTCCATTATTGTCTTATATAATCTACTTTGTAGATATTTTTAAAGAATTTGTAAAAATAATATATATTTTCTTACGTATTTAATTTAATCTTTAATTATTTGTTATTATTTTGTGATATAATCGAATATTTCAAATAAAAAAAATCAGAACTAATGTATGCATATATAAAAGGGAAAATTGCTTTCAAAACACCTACTTATATTTATCTTGAAAATAACGGGATAGGATATTATATAAATATAAGTCTAAATACCTTTAGCAAAATAGAGAAATCTGTTGAAGTAAAATTATATACTTATCTTCAGGTAAAGGAAGATGATTTGAGTTTGTATGGTTTTTTTGATGAAGGCGAAAAAATATTATTTGAAAAATTAATATCGGTATCAGGGATCGGTGCTACCACAGCACAGATAATTTTGTCTTCAATGACGCCAAAAGAGATTATCTCTGCTATTATAAACGAAGACGATGTGTCTCTGAAAAGAGTTAAAGGAATTGGTGCAAAAACAGCCAAAAGGGTTATTCTTGATCTAAAAGATAAGGTTGCAAAAATGAATATTGATGGTATTTCAGATGTTCCGGTAAGGACTGTTTCGCCTGTAAAAGATGAGGCTTTGGCAGCATTGATGGCACTTGGTGTAGTGAAATCAAAGGCAGAAGTAGTTCTTTCGAGGGTTATGAAATCAAATCCAGATATTGATCAGGTAGAGGAATTGATAAAACTGGCATTGAAGCAAATGTAGTCTCGATACGCTCCGACTGCGTCAGGAGCTACTCGACCACCTTTGTCTCGATACGCTCCGACTTTGTCAGGAGCTACCCGACCACCTTTGGTTTGATACGCTCCAACTTTGTCAGGAGCTACCCGGCCACCTTTGGTTTGATACGCTCCGACTTTGTCAGGAGCTACCCGGCCACCTTTGGTTCGATACGCTCCGACTTTGTCAGGAGCTACCCGGCCACCTTTGGTTCGATATGCATAGATTGATTAGTAACGGGGATTTAATTTAAAGAGTTTTTAATAATTTGTTGATGAATAATTTTAAGTTTGTTTTGTTTTTTATTTTGTTAATTGCAGGTATTTCAAATGCACTCAATGCACAAAACTATTTGCCAAAAAATAAAAAAGCAAAAAAATATTATAAAAAGGGGAGGAGTAAATTTGAAGCAGGTGATTTTGATAAAGCAATAAAATATTTTGAAAAGACATTGAACAAAGAGCCGGATTTTATTCCTGTTTATTATCAACTTGCCGGCATTTTTTATAAAAGAAAAGAATTTCAAAAAAGTGAAGATTATTACAAAAAGTCAATTAAAATAGATTCTGCTTTTAGTGATCAGGTATTTTATTCATTGGCAATTGTATTGGAAAAACAAGGTAAATTGCAGGAAGCTTTGAAATATTATAAAAGATTTCTTACTAAAAGTAGTATAAAAGGGGATCTGGAGAAGAAGGCACAAAAAAAAATCTATAATCTTCCTTTCAGAATATATGCGTTGAGTCACCCGGTTTCTTTTAAGCCAAAATCAATTGGGGAAAATATTAATACTGATTATAATGAGTATCTTCCTGTTTTGACTGGAGACAATTCCAAATTGATTTTTACCCGCAGAATAAATAGTCAGGAAGATTTTTATATAAGTATCAAAAATGATGGTAAGTGGGAAAAAGCGATTCCAGTTAAGGAATTGAATACTCCTGCTAATGAAGGAGCTCATACATTAACGCCTGACGGAAAAACTATTTTTTTTACGGTTTGTGACAGGTCGCGTACCTATGGAAGTTGTGATTTGTTTATGTCAAATAAAGAAAACGGGAAGTGGTTAAAGCCCGTTAATCTTGGTAAAACTATTAATTCTCCGTTTTGGGAATCTCAACCTTCAATTTCAGCTGACAGGAAATCCCTGTTTTTTTCCAGCAACAGGCCAGGAGGGATTGGTGGTAAAGATATTTGGGTTTCGACAAAGGATTCATCAGGTAAATGGTCAAAACCTGTTTGTCTGGATACTACTGTAAATACAAAAGCAGATGAAAAAGCTCCATATATTCATCCTGATAACCAAACCCTGTATTTTACTTCTTCCGGGCATAAAGGAATGGGAGGGTTTGATTTGTTTATGAGTAAAAAGATAAATGGGAAATGGACTGAGGCGAAAAATCTTGGTTATCCTGTAAATACAGTAAATGATGAAGGTGCTATGTTTGTTTCATTGGATGGCAAAAAGGCTTATTTCAGTACAGACAGAGCAAAAGCTAAAAGAAAAAATCTCGATATTTATTATTTTGATCTGGATACGATAATACGACCGGAGAAAGTTACATACGTCAAAGGAATAGTTTTTGATAAAAATACTTTAGAGAAGATTTCAGCAAATTTAGAGCTTTATGACAATTATTCAGGGAAAAAAATATTGGAAATAAAGACTGATAAAGACACTTTTCTATTGCCTTTGAATATAGGAATTGATTATAATTTTTCAGTTAGAAAAAAGGGTTATATGTTTTATTCGGGTCGATTCGATTTAAATGAAGAGAATACAGATATTAAACCCTATGAACTGAGAATTGGTTTGACTAAGATTGATGAACTGGTAAAATATCAGGCAAAATCCATAACATTGCAAAATATATTTTTTGAATATAATTCGACTTTGCTTGATACTATTAGTTCCAGAGTGGAATTGAAAAAACTTCTCCGGTTATTGAAAGATAATCCACAAATAAGGATCAGGATATCGGGGTATACGGATAATATTGGCAGTGAAGACTATAACTTACGATTGTCTCAAAAAAGGGCAAAAGCGGTATATGATTATCTAATTAGTAAGAATATTGATAGAAACAGATTGGAATATATCGGTTATGGAGAAACAAAACCTATAGACTCCAATGAAACTGAAAAAAGCAGAAGTAAAAACAGGAGAATAGAATTTGAAATACTCAATAAATAGTAACCTGAATAGTTACTTATTTAATTTCCGGATATTTCTTTTAATATTTCATATGTTTTTGCTGCAGATAGATCCCAGGAGAAATCTTTAAGTCTTTTATTCCCTTTTTTTACTAAAGAAGAGTGAAGATTTTTGTCTGTTAGTAATTGTTGCATTGCTTCCGCTATTGATTTAGGCGAATGGGGATCGACCAACAAGGCAGCATCCTGAGCTACTTCAGGCATACTGGATATTTTGGAAGTAACAACAGGGATTCCCGCTTCAAAACCTTCAAGTATAGGAATACCGAAACCTTCAAATAAAGAAACATAAAACATAGCTTCTGCACTACCTATATATTTTGGTAATTCTTTTCTTGTTATTTGTTTTGTGATAATATCTTTATTAAATGGAGAAGATTTCAGTGTTTTAAAATAATCTTTGGTTTTCCATGCGGGACGGCCTATTATTACCAATTTATAATCGTTTTGGTTCTTGCTTTTGAACTCATTAAATCCCTTAATGAGATTAACGAGGTTTTTTCTGGGATGGATAGAACCAAGATAAACGAAATAAGGACAACCACCTGTTAATTCTTTTTTTGTATTATTTTTTGTTTTAGTATCAACAGGATGAAAATGTCCATTTGCAGAATTATACACCACTTCTATTTTTGAAGGAGCGATATTGTAGTTATTAACAATATCTTCTTTGGTAAATTTGGAAACGGCAATAATTTTTTGAGCATTATTATGAAATTTTTTAAAGAAAAATTTATAATAGTTTCTATCAAAAAACCTCTGATGATTATCATGATGAAGATATGCAAGATCATGACTTACTATTACGGTTGGTATTCCTGAGTTTAGAGGCATATATGTATCCCCTGAAAACAACAAATCCGGTTTTAGTTTTTTTAATTCCTTTTTAAGCTTAAATTCAAGCCAGTATGTCAAAAGAATCGGATGTCTGGTTGGAGGATATAGAACCTTAGGAGTGACATTGTCCCCAAATATGAATTTTTGGCTGTATGGTCTGTCAAAATAGAAATAAAACTGATCTTCGGGATTGTTTTTTACTATTCTCTTTAAAATTTCATAATTAAATCTTGCTATCCCTTCCATTCTGTTTTCTAATAACATCCTGGTATTTACTGCTATCTTCATCAATTACTTTTTATTAAATTCTAATGTATTGGCAATAATCATTAACTGTTGTAAATACTCTTTTTTATCTGTTCCCGGTCCATATACAAATCCAAATTCAAAAATTAAATCATTACTGTTTTTATTTTTTACCAGATATGCAATAAATGAACCACCCATAAAATCTTTCGTCATTTCCCAAATTCCCCGGTATTCAACAGCATAGTTGCCATTGATAGTCCTATGGAATTTTAACACAGGCAGATCTTTATTATTCACAACAAGTTTAGATCCTTCAGTATCTGTTGTAACAAAAACACCGAATCTATTTATTATTTTTATTGCATTTTCAATACTGAATTGAGATGTATCTTTATATTCAAGTTTTTGAACAACAAAATTGGTAATTGCTTTTTTGCTGTCTCTTCGGGCCCAAACTATTTTTTTATCTTCATCTACCAAAGCTTTTTTATAATCTTTTGGGATTTTAACTTTAACACCCAATATCCTTGTTATATTTGCTTCAACATCTGTATTGTGACCTGAAAAATATGTTGCAATTTTTATCTGGGGCTCATCATGCTCATGCACTTTATCCGTTATTTCATTAAATTTTTGAGCTATTGCTTTGATGAGATTTTCTCTTCCCTTAGCAGCTATATAGATAATGAGCTGATCTCTTGCCCATTTGTCATGTCCATATACAATATCAAAGCTGTCTGATCGCAACATCGATGCAGCTCGTTCTTTTCCCAGGTCATTTAAAAACATTTTTGTTGTTTTTGATGATTTATCCAAAAGGTCAACCAAAACAATATATGTTCTTAGTTGTCTTCTCAGCGATTCTGCATCTATTTGATCAAATGTGAAATATCTTAATTTAAACAGTGGTTCGGGATTTGGTGTTATAGGATATGCCGATTCAAAGTAATATCTGAAAGTGTCTCCCGGTTCGGATTGCCATATTTCTTTATCGGCTATTACAACAATATCATTTGATTTTGAAATAGCTTTAGGTTTTATATTAGAATTGTTCCCGTTGTTGAAACAGGAAGAATATAAGAATAGAACTGCAAAAAATAATCCGGCAAAATAATGTTTTTTAACCATAATGCAAATATATTAAATTACTTTTAAAAAAGGTAATACTCTTTAATATGATGCAGAAAATACTATATTAGTTGTATTGTTTACATCTATATTGTTACATTAAAAACAGCAGCAGCATTTTTACTTGTGATTTCTTCAACTTCTTCAAGGGTGGTATTTTTTATTTCGGCCAATTTCATAGCTATATGTTTGATATAAGCACTTTCATTTCGTTTTCCCCTGTAAGGTACGGGAGGAAGATATGGAGAATCTGTTTCCAGTACCAAATATTCTAAGGGGATCTCTTTGATAATACCCTTTAAACCACTGTTTTTATATGTTAATATTCCACCGATTCCCATATAAAACCCCGTCTTCATTATTTTAAACGCCTGATTAATATCACCAGTGAAACAATGAAATATTCCTTTAAGGTTTCTATTATGGTTTTTTTCGATGATGTCAATTGTCAGGTCCATTGCATCACGTGCATGAATAATCACCGGTAAATCAAATTCTTTGGCCCATTTTACCTGTGTGTCAAAAGCCTCAATTTGTTCTTTTTTAAAAGTTTTGTCCCAATATAAGTCTATTCCTACTTCTCCGATTCCAAAATAATTACCTTTCTCCAATTCTTGTCTGACAATATTCAATTCCGATTTATAGTTTTTATCTACAGAACCCGGATGAAGTCCGATCATAGATTTAAAGAACCCGGGATCTTTTTTTTCCAATTCCAACATCCTTGATATTGTCGTACTATCTATATTCGGTAAAAATATTTTAGCAATATTATTTGCTTTTGCATTTTGGATTACTTCGTCAATATCATTATCAAATTGTTCAAGATAGAGATGTGCATGTGTGTCAATTAACATTGTATTATTTCTTTTTGAATTGCAAAAGTAACAAAAGATTTGATGATTATCTAATTTTGTATTTTAGAAAAAAATCAGAAGGAAGTAAGAAAAAATATGTAACAAGATAGGAGGTGCATTTCATTTTTTCGCATTGCGGGTTGGGTTCTCCTTTATTTATCCCTTTGGGAGGAGTTAGAGGCAAGTATTGGAAAAAACGAAAAAATGAAATGCACCCAAGATAGGTTAGCCGATATCGATGAGTAGAAAAAGTTCTTACTTTCTATTTTTTATTTGTTTATATTCGTTGTATATGGAATTTTTTTAAAAATGTGATCAAAAAATTTATTACGCTAATTATTAGAACCAAACATATTATTAATTAATAAATTCATTAATTTTTTCAAGAGAATTAGGAAAATATTTTGAAAAACTGTTTTTTTTTCTAATTTTTGCGTTTACAATTATGGCGTTAATTGGGAGAGTTGGCCGAGTGGTCGAAGGCGCACGCCTGGAAAGTGTGTATACTCCAAAAGGGTATCAAGGGTTCGAATCCCTTACTCTCCGCAGAAATAAAAAATAATAATTATTTATACAAAGGTATTTTTTTTATTATTTTATCGATAAATTGTATTAGATTTTTAAAATTTTACAAGAAAATCATTAAAATTTCACTAAAAGTTTAAATATTTAAAATATAGTTTGTAATTTTAAATCTCAAAATTTATTTTTAATAAAATTCATTAATAGAAAACAAAGAAATTATGCGAAAATTACTAGTATTTTTAGGAGTGTTTATCAGTACAGCTTATATCAATGCTGTAAGTTTGATGGCTGCTGATGAGGTTTCAGCATTTCAAATTTTAAAAGAAAAATTTATTGAAGGGGACTGGAGGTTTATGAGTTTGGTTTTGGTTGTTTTGATACTGGGACTTGCTTTTAGTATTGAGCGTATCATTACATTGAATATTGCTACAGTTAATGTAAATAAATTATTACAGAATGTTGATGGCAAGTTAGCTGAAGGTGATATTGAAGGAGCTATGGAAATATGTAAAGCAACTCCGGGTCCGGCTGCGGCTGTTATTTTTGAAGGGTTAAAAAATTCAAAATATGGTCCGGAAGCAGTTGAAAAATCTATTGTTTCATTTGGTTCTGTACAAATGGGGCATTTGGAAAAAGGATTGGTATGGATATCGTTGTTTATTGCTATTGCACCGATGTTAGGATTCCTTGGAACCGTTATCGGTATGATTCAGGCGTTTGATAAGATCCAGCAGGTTGGTGATATTTCCCCAACAGTTGTTGCGGGAGGTATTAAAGTAGCTTTGTTGACAACAGTATTTGGTTTGGTTGTAGCTATTATTCTTCAGATATTTTATAATTATATTGTTACAAAGATTGACAGTATAGTGATAAGCATGGAAGAAGCATCTATAACATTTCTTGATATGTTGATTGACAGAGGTGTATTTAAATAATTGGAAAAAAACAAATTATGATTAAAGCATATAATTTTTTAATGAAATACGGCAATCTTATTGCGATGATAGTTGCTGTACTCATTCTCGCGTTATTCTTAATCAATATCAATAGCGGTATGAATTCTATGGGATTTGATTCAAGTACAAATCTAATAGATCACAAGGATAAAATTAATTTTTTCAATAATACCTTGTGGATTGCTATTTATATGATATTTATAGCTGCAATTGTATGGATTTTGTTTGGATTGTATAATCTGATAATGAATCCAAAAGGATCAATGAAGTTTTTGATAAGTCTTATTGTCGTAGTTGTTTTGTATTTTGTTTTTTACAGTACTGCTACCGTTGAACAATCAGGAAGACTGGGAGAACTTTTATCTGATCCGGCATATCATGTTGATGCCAATATTACAAAGCATATTTCAGCCGGATTAAAAACCATGTTGAGTTTATTCGGACTTTCAATTTTATCATTGATAGTAAGTGAAGTTATTAGTTTCTTTAAATAATATATTATGGCTAGAAAAAGTGCAAAAGATAAAGTAAGCAATGAAGTGAATGCCGGTTCTATGGCCGATATTGCTTTCTTGCTTTTGATTTTCTTCCTTGTGACCACTACAATGGATCAGGATAAAGGGCTTTTGGTGAAATTGCCACCTTGGTCCGAGGAAGCACCGGAAGCTAAAAAATTAAAAACAAGAAATGTTTTTTCAGTTTTGGTAAATGCCAATGATGAATTGCTGGTAAGAGGTGAACCTGTTAATATCAATGTGTTGAGAGAGAAGGCTAAAGAGTTTATAAAAAATCCTCTGAAACTTGATAATATGTCAGAAAGCCCTAAAAAGGCTATTATTTCTTTGAAAAACGACAGGGGTACACATTATGCAAAATATCTTGCTGTATATAACGAATTGAAGGCTGCTTATAATGAACTCAGGGATGAAGAAGCTATGAAACGATATGGTAAGAAAATGGAAGATTTGCCTAATGATAAACAAAAATTGATAATGAAGGATATACCATTGATTTTGTCAGAAGCTGAATCTACTAGTTTTGGTGAAGAAAAATAAAGGTATAATTTAATAAATAAATGAATTATGGCAAAATTTGAAAAAAAACGGGGTAAAACAGCACCTGCTATTTCTACAGCATCATTACCTGATATTATATTCATGCTTTTGTTTTTCTTTATGACGGTAACCGTGATGAGGAATAGTGAATTGAAAGTTGATGTCAATATACCGGAAGCAACAGAATTGACAAAATTGGAAAAAAAATCTCTGGTGAATTTTATTTTTATCGGAGTTCCAAAATTACCTTTTCAAAAAGTCAGAGGAACAAGTCCTCAATTACAACTTGGTGATAAGTTTGCTGACATAGAAGAGATTCCTTTGTTTCTGGAAAAACACAGAATTAAGGTTCCTGAAAAACAAAGAGCAATGATTATTTCTTCTTTGAAGATAGATAAAGATGTAACAATGGGAATTGTTGCAGATGTAAAAGATCAGTTGAGGAAATCAGGTCAGTTGAAAGTGAATTATTCTGCTAAAAAAAGAGCAGGAAATAAATACAAATAGAAGATATTTAAGTGTTGTAGAGAGGGTTGGTATCGTATCAACCCTCTTTTTTTATTGATTTTGAAAAATATTTTAATTAACGTCTTGTTTATTAAATATTTAATCTTACCTTTGCACTCCAATTTGGAAAAATATTTTTTTAACCCCTTCCACACAAGAGTGGAATACAAACATGAACATACTATGTCAGATGAAAAAAATCCTGTAGTTGAACAGGATGAAAACAATGTAAAAGCTGAAGAAACAGCTGTAGAAGAAGTGATACAAGTTGAAAAAGAAGTTGAAAAACACGATGATTTTGATTGGTCACTCGGAGCAAAAAACACATCTACTTACACTCCTGAAGAAAAAGAAAAATACTTAAAAGATTATGAAGATACATTGACTTCTCTAAGTGAGAATGAAATTGTAGAAGGAACTGTTAAAGCGATTATTGACGGTGATGTAATTATCGACTTTAATACCAAATCCGATGGTATTTTATCTACTTCAGACTTTAGGGACAGACCTGATTTGAAACAGGGAGATAAAGTAAAAGTTTATATTGAGAGCCTTGAAGACGATAAAGGACAATTAATTTTATCCAGGAAAAAAGCTAAATTGCTTGAAGCTTGGGATGCGTTGGTGGATTCTTATGAAAATGGTACAATATTAAAAGGTAATATTATAAGCAAAACCAAAGGTGGTCTCATAGTTGATTGCAACGGATTGGAAACATTCTTACCAGGATCTCAAATTGATATTAAACCAATTATTGATTATGATCAATATGTAGGAAAAACAATGGAGTTTAAAGTGGTGAAGATTAATGAAGCTATCAAGAATGCTGTTGTTTCACATAAAGCTCTTATTGAAAGTGATATTGCCGAGCAAAGAGATGCAATAATTCAAGGTCTTGAAAAAGGACAGGTACTTGAAGGAGTTGTTAAGAATATAACTGATTTTGGTGCATTTATGGATCTTGGAGGTGTTGACGGATTATTGTATATAACAGATATATCATGGGGTAGAATTTCACATCCTAGTGAAGTCTTGGAACTCAATGAAAAGATTCAGGTAGTTGTTTTGGATTTTGATGAAAACAAAAAGAGAATTTCTTTAGGTTTGAAACAAATATTGCCTCATCCTTGGGATACATTGGATCCGGAAATCAAAGAGAATTCAATTGTAAGTGGTAAGATAGTCAACATTGAAGATTATGGTGCATTCCTTGAAATAATTCCCGGAGTGGAAGGTCTTATTCACGTATCTGAAGTTACATGGAGCAATCAACCTGTCAATGCAAGAGAATATTTCAAACTTGGTCAGGAGTTCCAGGCAAAGGTTGTTACTATTGACAGAGATGAAAGAAAAATGTCTTTGAGTATTAAGCAAATGTCTGAAGATCCATGGACTAAAATAGATGAAAAATATCCTATTGGATCACGACATACAGGAGTTGTAAAGAATTTGACACCTTATGGAGTTTTTGTTGAATTGGAAGAAGGAATTGGTGGAATGGTTCATATTTCGGATTTGTCATGGACAAAAAGATTTTCACATCCATCAGAATTCACAAAAGTTGGGGAAGATATTGATGTTGTTGTATTAGATATAAATAAAGACAGCAGAAAATTATCATTGGGTCATAAACAAATAGAAGAAAATCCTTGGGATACATTTGAAAAAGTATTTCCTGAAGGATCATATCACGAAGGTGTTATTATCAAGAAAGATGACAAAGGAGCAATTGTACAACTTCCTTATGGTTTAGAAGCTTTTGCACCTGCCAGACATCTTAAGAAAGAGAATAATCAAATGCCTGAAGTTGATGAGACATTGACATTCAAAGTGATTGAATTCAATAGAGATGATAAGCGAATTATTGTTTCTCACAGAAAATATCTTGATGATATACAGCGTGAAGTTGAAGATACATTGCACAAGGAAAAGGCTAAAGAAAGAAAGAAAGTTGAAAAGGTTATCAATCAGCAAAAAGCAAGTATTGAAAGAACAACCTTGGGAGAATTGGATGCGTTTAGCCAGTTGAAGAATCAATTCAATGAAAATGTAAAGGAAGAAGCTAAAAAGGAAGCAAAAGAAGCAAAAGAAGAGAAGAAAAAAGAAGTGCCGGTTGCTAAAGAAGTTGCCAAAACTGACGATTTGAAAAAGATCGAGGGTATTGGTCCAAAGATTGCCGGTATTTTGAATGAGGGTGGTATTGTTACTTTTGAAGATCTTGCAAATGCTGAAGTGGACAAACTAAAAGAGATTTTGAGTGAAGCCGGAAGCAGATACAAAATGCATGATCCTACAACCTGGCCTCAACAGGCAAAACTTGCAGCTGAGGGAAAATGGGATGAATTGAAAGAATTACAGGATAAGTTAGATGGAGGCAGATCATAATTTTATAATTATGTTAGTTTTCAAAAAAGCATTTTAGCCGGTTCATATATTGAACCGGCTTTTTTTGTTTATAATAGGATAATTGTATCTACTCTTATGGAATTGTTTTTAAAGTACCCTATATGAGTAGTAAAGCATAATAATATTTTCAAAACTTTTTATTTAGAACCCTTTCCTGTTTCCCTTAGAAGGGAAAAGATAATTGAGAAAATATTATTATGCTTCAACTCTAATTAATAAATTAAGCCACGTAAGTAGTTACAAAAAAATTAATATTTTTGTAAGATGAAAGATTTTTATAACAGGTTCAATCTGTGGATTCCAAGTCCAATACAAAAGATCAATTATAATAAATATCCTGATTACGAAATTTATGTCAAAAGAGATGATCTGATCCACCATGATATTTCAGGTAATAAATTCAGAAAATTAAAGTATAATCTTATTGAATTTTACAGGAAAAAAGCTAAAAGTATTATTGCTTTTGGAGGAGCTTTTTCCAATTTGCTTTATACCCTTTCAGTTATCAGTAAGGAAATGAATATTCCCACTACTTTTTTTATAAGGGGAGATGGTTATGATGAGAATAATCCTACTTTGAAATTTATAAAAAAGAATGGTGTTAAAATGGTTTTTATGTCAAGGGCGGCATTTAAAAATATCAGAAAGCAGGAGTTTTTAGTACAATTGCAATCACAATATCCTGATGCATATATCATACCGGAAGGCGGATCAAATAATCTTGCAGTTCCCGGATCAGGAGAGATTGTTGATGAAATAATCGAACAATTAGGGCATTCTCCCGATTATATTATTATGGATTTGGGCACGGGAGGTACATTTGCCGGAGTACTTGATAAATTACCTGATGAGACCAAATTAATAGGTATGGCTGCCATAAAAGGTGTGGATTGGAACAAAACACTTGCACAAATATATGATGGAGATAATAGTTTTATGAAAAGGACAAACTGGAGAATCTTGGAAAACTATCATTTTGGAGGATTTGCAAAATTCAATAATAAATTAATTGATTTTATAAATAACTATAAATCTAAATACGGGATACCTTTAGAACCTATATATTCCGGAAAAATGGTTTTTGGTTTTCATGATTTATTGGAAAAAGGATTTTTTGATCCCGGTTCAAAAATAGTATGGGTACACGGAGGAGGATTGCAGGGAATAAAAGGGTTTAATTACTTGAATGGGGATGTGATTTGTTTTTGATTTTGTTCCTTGTTATTAAGCCCTGCCGGTTGGACTGTTAAATTTATTTGCCAGGAAACATTGCTGGTTTTGATGTTTTGATGTTTGGAGGTTCGGAAGTTCGGAAGTTTTGGATAACCTACGTTAGAACTTCGGTGATTAAAAATGATGGAATGCTGGAAGTGTTTTTTTGTTAGAATATGCGAAAATAGGTGTACAAATTTACATGGTACAATAACTGGACATCTTGATGAAATAAATTTCGTCAACCAATTATTTTCGTGTTGAAAAAAACGGAATGTAATTGCTAGAAAACAACCATAATTATAAATATCATATAAAAAAATATTTGATTTTATCGAAAACAGATAATTTTGATAGGGATAATTGGTGTAACTTTGTAGATATGAAAATATTTGGATATATATTATTTTTGTTTGGGTTATTGCTAATACTAACCGCATGTCCTCCCGATCCGGACATCAAAACCTGTCCTCCATTCTGCGATCCAATAGATACATCGGATACAACCAAACCACAGTTGCCTTATGATTTACTATGGCAAGTACCATTGTT
>JALVEG010000121.1 GCA_027031145.1 Saprospiraceae bacterium
ATCTCCAAAAATAATTAGTTATTAGTTTCAGAGTAATTAACCCTCTTTATTGATGTAAAGAGGGTTTTTTATTTGATAAAAACATTATTCTCCCTATCAATATCAGCCATTCTTTTTGAAGGATCAATGATGATTTTTTCAATTTTATCAGGACCTGCATCAATAGAAAATTCATATTCAGGAGCCACCCAATTCCATACAGGAAGAACATTAAAATCATAATAATCACTACCCTTTTCACCAAGCATCATATCCATCGGAATGTGAAATATTTGATTTGTCCCGTCAGAAAACTGAATTTCCACATCTATGGGCATAGGAAAATCCCCTTTATTTACTAATTTGATAATTGATCCACCTTTTTCCCCGACTAATGTATCAACTGCATAATCAGGATATTTTGTGGAATATATAAAATATTCAAGATACCAGTCAAGTTCCAGTCCGGAAGTTTTCTCCATTATTCTTATAAAATCCACGGGCCCCGGATGCTTAAATTTCCATTTATCGAAATAATCGAGCAATCCCTTATCAAATGCTTTTTGTCCAACAATATATTCAAGTTGTTTAATAAATACTTCACCTCCGGTATAAGCATTTATCCAATAAGCATAGTTTGTGTTATAATGATCGGAATGTGTGCTCATTGGTTCCCTGAACGGAGATAACAGGTAATTATCCCATGCATTATAATCATTCTCAAAAGCAAAATCAGGAAAATTACGAGTGATCAGATTAAGACCATTCAAGTAGTCAAGGATTTCAATAGTTGCAAAACTTGTAAATCCTTCATCCATCCACGGATAATTACTTTCATTCGTAGCCAGCATCATCTGATACCAGCTGTGCATAAATTCATGCGCCCAAATTCCAACAAGACTATTAACTGACCTGTTTCCTGTAACCAGCGTTGCAAGAGGATATTCCATTCCCCCATCTCCTCCTTCAATAAATGAATATGTGTCATACTGATATTCACCGTATCTGTTATTCATAAATTCAAATGCCTTAGCGATTATTGGACCTGCCAAATGCCAAATACTATCTCTATAACCAATATTTTGATAATAGAAATGCAGAGTCGTACCTGATTTTGTTTTTAAGCTATAGCCGGTATAATCCCTGTCGGCAGCCCAGACAAAATCGTGAACATCTTCCGCTTTGTAATGATATCTTGTTTTGTCCTTACCAATTAGTTTTTTATCGATCAAATGCCCTCCTGCAGCGATCTTATATTTTGAATCTATATCAATTATAACATCAAAATCTCCCCAAACTCCATAAAATTCTCTCCCGATATACTGATCGGCATGCCAACCCATATAATCATATTCTGCCAATTTCGGGTACCATTGTGCCATGCTGTAATCAATACCCTGAAGATTGTCCCTGCCTGCACGGCGACATAATTTTGGCACCTGCACTTCAAATATCATATCCAGTATTGTACTATCATTGGGTAATACCGGCTTATTTAATTTTGCCTCCAAAATAGTTTCATTGATCTTATATTCTATTTTATTTCCATTTTGCGTCAAAACCAGAATCTTCTCATATCCAATTTCATCGGATTTTAGATTTTTGATACTTTCATTAAGCTGTCTATCCGGATCAGGCAAATTTTGATTTCTGACATCCATCATACTACCCGGTTGGAAAGCATTATAAAACAAATGATAAAATACTATTTTTAAGGTATCCGGAGAATTGTTATAATAGATCAAATGCTGAGATCCCTGATATTGATGTTTAGTAACATCCATATTAATTTTCATTGAATAATCTACTTTTTGCTGCCAATAAGATGAGTTTTGAGCAAAATTTACTGTAAATTGAGAAAGAAAACCTATAGTTATTAATAATGTTCTTAAATTCATACCTGCTATTTATTTATTGCAATTCCAATCAACGGACTTGATATTCCAATGATATTTTTTCGATGATACAAATAAAAATACTACTCCCAAAACAATTATTTCCAAAGCTAAAACTATTGGAGATATTTTGTTATTTATAAATAAAGAATCCGTTTGCATTGCAGCACCTTCATAAGTTACTATCAAAGCTCCAAACATATTTGTTGCAGTATGTACGCCAATAGCAAGTTCAAGTCTGTCATCAAAAATCACAATCAACCCAAGTAATACCGCAGCTGAAATATAATAGCTCATCATCGGCCAAAAGCCATATTTGACAGTTTCGGGATTCATACCATGCATAAATGCAAAAACAACTATACTAATAATTAATCCCCAAAAAATACTTTTGGAATTATAGGATACCGCCTGAAAAATATATCCTCTTGTAAAAACTTCTTCAAATGTGGTCTGAATTGGTAAAATAAAAATACAGATCAATAACAAAACAAAGAAAGATGAATCCGGTTTCCGGAAAGTATATCTCTCAGGATAAATAACTAAAGTCAATAGTTCAACTATGAAAAGCAATAAAAACCAGAATCCTGTACTCCACAAAATTCTTTTCCAGTCAATTTTCATCGTATTTGATATCAGCGAAACCACACTTCTTCTATGGATGTATTTTACACTTAAAGCCAAAGCGACAAAAGCAAAAATAAATATCATCATCATCAAAAAAAATCCTCCGTTTGAAGAAATATGAAACAGTGAAAAATCAGGGTTTTCCTGAAATTTAAGAAGAGCTTCTTTTCCAATATCATTGTGCCTGTTCATTTGATAATTAAAAGCAAGCAACATAGGTATCTGTCCTATGAAATAACCAAGAACCGTAAAAAGAATAGTAAATATATAATGGATCACTCCATTCCTTCCCTGAGCAACATTTTTACAAAACATATATAAACAATTATTTTATAGACGCAGCCTGATGATTAAAACCTATTCCTGCAGCAGGAGGCAAATCATCATCATAATCCTCCCATTCTGTTATAGAATCTACAAATTGCTCTGTATATCTGAGAATATTAACTTCTTTTAATTCATGAGGTCTTACTATTTCCAGCATTTTTGGCGCTTTGGGATCACCTATCCCTTCGATATAAGGATAATTTACCCAAATAGAAACTTTACCATTGAACAATTGTTGAAACATCAACATTCCGCCCATTCTGACTAACGGTTTTTTAACTCCCTCCCCTACTTTTTCAAATATTCCACTCTCTTTAGCTCCGGTTGATAATGATATTGCTTCCAGTCCTTCAAATTGATCATGCACTATAACTTCCGCATCCAAACCGGATTCCTCGACGATTTTTTCCAAATTATCGATTATCATTTTTTTCAATTTCTTATTCCATTCATTACGATAATTAATCGTGTTTTTAAGAACGGAATTCATCGACTTGACTTTTTTAATTATTTTTGAATAAGGCATGGTGAATTTATATTTATCGTTAATATTAAATAGTATAAACAAACAAAGGTAAATAAAAAATAAAACAAATAATATTTAAATAAAAATAATGTTATTATTACAATTAACATTCTTATTAATTTATTAAATATTCAAATTATGAAACATCTATACTTTTATTCAATTATATTTTTATTATTTACAGGATTCAAGCTGTATTCCCAGGAGACGCAAACAGCA
>JALVEG010000122.1 GCA_027031145.1 Saprospiraceae bacterium
TACGGTTTTTTTTATCAGAACTAGAAAAAATCTTATCTTTGGTTTGAATTTTTCTTTTTTATTATCACAAAAAGTATTGTTATGTCAAAAAAATACACTTTTATTTTAATGTTGATTGCTTTAGGCTCATTATTGAGTTTTCAATTATACTCTCAGGATGCGTATAGCTTTAGTGATGACTTTGAAAGTTATAATGTTGGAGATTATCTGGCAAAAAGTTCAACTGTCTGGACTACATGGTCAGGAACAGAAGGAGGATCAGAAGATACGAAAATTTCCGATACACGGGCAAAATCAGGTACAAAGTCGGTTTATTTAAAATCAACAGCAGCTAATGGCGGCCCTACTGATCTGGTATTTCCAATGCCACAATTATATGATAAGGGAAAAGTGGTTGTTGAAGCAAATATCTTTGTAGATCAGGATAAAGGAGGTTATTTCAATTTTCAGGGAGGTGCAAAAATAGGTGATGCCTGGACGATTGATGTTTATTTTGTAAACGGTGGTAAATTTTATATTACCGAAAATAATAATTCTCACTTAATTGTTTCAAACGTATATCCGGAAGCAACCTGGTTCAATTTTAAGATAACAGCAGATCTGACTATAAATACATGGACAGCAGAAATAGACGGACAGGTAGTTGGCATATTTTCTACTGCTGTAAATAAAGTTTCTTCTTTGGATTTTTATCCTGTCAATGGTTCAAGTGTTGGTGGAAATGGTCAATCTTCTTATTATCTTGACGATTTTAAAGTAGACTTCACTCCTTTTGAGCCATTACAAAAAGACGGGGCTTTACTTGCTGTTTCTGCCAATACTTTAGGTTTAACAGGTCAGGAAAGCAAAATAGGTGGAGAATTGATCAATGTGGGAATAGATATTATCAAAAGTTTCGATGTAAGTTGGTCTTATGGAAGTGCTAACGGTTCTCAATCATTTACAGGATTAAATATTGCTACTCTGGAAAGATATAGTTTCGATCTCGATACTGTTTTCTTCCTTGAAGAAGGTGATAATGATTTAACCGTTGAGATAACATCGATAAATGGAACCGCAGATGATGATACTCAAAATAATAGTAAGAGCATAACCACTAAAGCAGTTACACCTGCTGAAAACAAATTGGTTGTAGGAGAAGAATTGACAGGTACATGGTGCGGATGGTGTCCAAGAGGAGCTGTTGCTCTGGATTATATGTCAAAGAAATATCCCGGCTATTTTCAGGGTATTGCCGTTCATGGAGGAGATCCTATGCAGATTGAGGATTATTTGTCAGGTATTACCGGAACTATGAAATCAATTACAGGAGAAAATCCAGGATATCCGAGTTTAGTTTCTATGAGATCTGCGGTAATGGATCCTGCAGCTGTTGAAGCATCTTTTTTGGAAAAAATTCAGGAAGTTCCTGCTGCTATTATGTTGACCGGAGCGAAATATGATGCCGGTACAAGGTCTTTATCATTATCGGTTTTAACTAAATTTAATGAAAACAACACAAATAAATACAATATTTCGGTAGTAATAATAGAAAACGGATTGACCGGTACCACTAATCAGTGGGCTCAAGCCAATTATTATTCTCATCAATCTCAAAATCGACCATTGGTGGGTGCCGGACACGACTGGCAATCTGAACCTAATCCTGTTCCAGCTTCAAAAATGGTTTATGATCATGTCGGAAGGGCAAATCTGGGAGGATATTCAGGGGTTGAATTATCAAGTTCTCACAGTGCAGGTGATATCGAATTGAAGAAATTTGAATATACATTACCTGATAATTTTAAAACCGATAATCTGGAATTTGTCGCTTTGATATTAAATCCTGATGGAAGTATCAATAATGCAAATACAGTTACTTTTGCAGAAGCATTGGAAAACGGTTTTGTTGAAGAAGTAGGAAATATAGCATACCACGATCTTGTAATTAATGAATTTGTTGCTGATAATGATTCTATGGAAAACGGTGTTGCGGATCCTGCCGGAGAATATGATGATTGGATTGAAATATATAACAATACTAATAAAATCATAAATCTTTCTCATACATATCTATCAGATGATTTCAGTGATCCTCAAGCATGGAAATTTCCTGATGGTACAACAATGGATCCCTATTCATATTTGATTGTTTGGGCGGACAAAGATACCGAACAAGACGGTATTCATGCTAAATTTAAACTCAGTTCAGGCGGAGAAGAAATTATTTTCACTAATGAAGATGGTTTTATCATTGATTCTTTAACTTTTGGTGAGCAATCTACCAATGTGGCGTACGCAAGAGTTCCCAACGGTACCGGAGATTTTGTTTTTCAAACTCCTACTTTCAATAAGACCAATGATATAACCGGTGTAATCGATCCTGAAAATAATCCTTTCAGCATTTATCCTAATCCTGTTTCAGATCAATTGAATATAGAATTATCAGAAATAAATAATAACGGCATTGTTAAGGTTCTGGATCAAAACGGTCAGATAGTATTGCAAAAAAATATTACAACTCAATATGGGGCTTTGAATATTTCCAATTTAAAGTCAGGATTATACATTATACGGGTATATTCCGGAAAAAAATTATTGGGTAACAAAAAGTTTGTGATTTTAAAATAACATTTAAAAAATGTATAGAAAATATGGCTGCCCGGTGCTCTGCGTATAAAATAACTATACATATATACTTGTTCTTTTTTATTTATACTTCGTTGAAGAACCTCGCAAATAGCTAAGGCTATTCACGAGAACCTTCGCCTTGTTTAAATAAAAAATAACTGCGTCTAATATGTGCACTTATTTCTTACGCAGAGCACTGGTTTTTAGGTGGCCATTTTTTTATTTCAGTATTTAGTCAATTAAAAATCAACTTGACTAAAACATTTTTTCCCTTCGCGTATACTTTCCTTATATCAGAATGTCATAACATTTCATTAACAATAGTATTAAAGTTTTATTAAACCGGCATTTTATTTTATCAAATTAATGAATTTCAAGTAACTTTGTAGGTATCTATTCAGGTTGATGCGGGTTTTTAAAATCATAAAATATTAAACTTATGAAAAAATTGTTATTTTACTTCTCAATCATATTTTTATTCGGTTCATGCGTAACAATGAAGATACAGGATATTACTCCCACCGGAAAAAATTCCGTTTTATTACCGGCATTAACGCCTCATGTGGATATAAAAAGTTTTGAAAATACATATATCAATCTGTCTCCGGTATTTATTGAATCCCGACCTGTGTTTTATGGAACAGATTTGTGGGGTGTAGATCTTATCGAAACTCGTGCATATGCGGATGCTGATCCGCGAATTCAGGATGCAGTTAGTATTTTTATCAAAGATGTGAAAGAAAACATTACTGATCCTTATGGCGAAAAACAGGGAGATATCTTATGCCGTATCACTTTTGGAGATGTAAACTCAAGAGGATTGGGGTGGTTTTTCCTGTCTTCATTGACATTATATGTTCCTAATCTGTTTGGAATGCCTTATATGAGCAACAAGGCAAATATCGAGTTGGAAGTTCAGATTTTTGATAATAATAAAGAATTAATAAAAAGATATCAGGCTGATTGTACCAATAAAAAATATGTCGCTCTTTATTGGGGTTCAAATTATCCAACAGCAGCAAGAAGGGCCAATGCTGCTGCTTTCAAATGTGCAATGAATAAAATCAAAAAACAAATTGAACTGGATGCACCGGAAATAATCAAAAAACTCAAAGACACTATGTAGTGGGCTTTAGTGTACTTATTATCCTTTTTCAAAATATTCGTAAAAAAACCGGGAAAACAAAATACATTCAATCTCTTTATGAACATTTTTTCGTAAATTAGCATTTCAAAAGCAATTTTTATGAAATATCTACCAATAGGAATACAAACATTAAGCAAAATAATAGAAGGAGACTTTGTATATGTTGACAAAACCGAGATTGCATATAATTTGATTCAAAAAGAAGGTTATTATTTCCTTGCTCGTCCACGCCGGTTTGGTAAAAGCTTATTTTTGGATACACTCAAAGAGATTTTCGAAGGGAACAAAGAACTTTTCAAGGGATTGTATATATATGACAAATGGGATTGGAATGTGAAGTATCCTGTGTTGAGAGTAAGTTTGGGTTCAGGAGTAATAAAAACAATTGAGAAATTGAAAGATCGACTAAATTGGATACTTCAAGATGTAGAAAGAAATGTTGATATAAAGTGTAATTTAACAGATCCTGAAAAATGTTTTAAGGAATTAATAATAAAATCTTATGAAAAATACAATCAAAAAGTAGTAATACTTATTGATGAATATGATAAACCAATCTTGGATAATATCACAGACAAAAAAGTTGCCCGTGAAATGCGTGATGCTATGAAAGATTTTTACGGTATGATAAAAGACAATGATGCTTATATCCAGTTTGTTTTTATCACAGGAGTTAGTAAATTCTCAAAAATGAATCTGTTTACCGGATTGAATAATCTTAACGATATTACTTTGGATGAAAAATAT
>JALVEG010000123.1 GCA_027031145.1 Saprospiraceae bacterium
TAAAATTTGAAGCCTCCTAAAAGCCGCGAATTTTTATACGTTTTACTCTTAAAAAAACCGACCTGAAAAATGATATTTTTCCGAATTCTAAACTCCGAATATTTTATTAATCCTTTACACCAAAAGACAGCCACAGTTTAGCCAGAAATACTCCAAAACCTTTTCCGCTATAGTGCATAACGGGTCAGCCGTATGCGGCGTAGCCTGACGTTAGTCGGCTATGCTGTCATACGGCTTGTTATATGCCGTACCTTTTTCATTCACTAATCGTTGTTTCAAGCAGCGTTCCGAGTGATGCAGGCTGTATTTTTGGAAAAGCTATCGAAAGCCTTTCATTTACAACCCGGACACGAGGAAAATATCATTTTTTTCGATTTTTCCCGTAAAAACACATTGCCGTAGCAGCGAATTTCAGGAAAATTTTCCGAGCCAATCACACTTATTGCCAATAGCCACCAAAAGTAAAAATACTGCGCTTGCAAGTATTAAAAATTTTGGTTAATCTTCTCAAAAATTCCTCTTGAAATTTATTCCGCTGCTTAAATTCCAAGCGTAAATTTATCAAATTTTGCTTAAATAACCACGATTTTGCCCGATTTTTAAACTAAAAGCGAAAGAGCGTTTGCTATTTTTTACTTTTTGACCGGACGATCAGCACTTTTGACCGGTAGCTTCGGATTCACTTCCAAATTTGGCGAGTCCCGAAGAATTTTATCCGTTTATAACGACTAATTGCTAATAAAATTTGCCTCAAAGCTGCGGTATTTTTTCCGGAATTCTCTTTAGAAATTTCCTGCGAAAAATGATATTTTTCCGGTAGAGCTATCGCTGTTCTATGTTTCATCACTTCAGACCGGGATACACTACCAAATGCCATTTAAAATTCAAAAAAGAGCCTCCCAAAATTTTGCCAAACCCAAAACCTCCAAAATACAGCCTCTGCGTTGGGCTGCAATGATATAGTTTTTGGATTTTAAATGGCATATAACGGCTACGTGTATAAGTAGTGGCGGGATTTTCGCACTTACTTTCATTTTAGCATCGCTGTTTAGTTTATTCATATTTGTTTCATTTATAGTACATTACCCGCCATTACTTATACACATTGTTAGCGTTTCGTGCTTTATCCTATTATGGACGATTTGATAAAATATTTCTTACGACTTACATTAGGCTTTATTAAATATGGCACTATTATATGTTTTCTTCCCTAACCTGCATATAAGATTTAGGATGTAAACAAGCAGGACACGTTTCAAGTGCTTTCTCACTTTCATATACATAACCACAATTCAAACATTTCCACCAAACTTTTCCATCTTTCATAAATACTTTATCCTCTGAAATATTTTGAAGTAGTTTTAAATAAATTCTTTCGTGTTCAGCTTCTACTTTTGCAATCATTTTAAAAGCAGTTGCTATTTCAGGAAATCCTTCTTCTTTTGCAATTTTAGCAAATTCAGGATATAACTCTGACCATTCTTCATTTTCTCCTTCGGCTGCTGATTTTAAATTTTCCTTTGTCGTTCCAATTATTCCTGCTGGATAAGTAGCTGTAATTTCTACATTACCACCTTCCAAAAATCTAAAAAAACGTTTTGCGTGTTCCTTTTCTTGTAATGCTGTTTCTTGAAAAATTCTGGATATTTGTTCATATCCTTCTTTTTTCGCTACTTTCGAGAAAAACTCATATCTATTTTTTGCTTGACTTTCACCTGCAAATGATTTTAATAAGTTTTGTTCTGTTTTTGTTCCTTTTAATGATTTTTCCATTATAATCCTTTTTTATTTATTATTTAATTGTATTCCTGCTGCTTTGGCAACGCCTTCGCCATAAGCTTTATCTGCCTTTAAGCAATTGTTAATATGTCGAAGTTTAATTTCCTTTGGTGCATCGCCCATATTTCGTACAGTGTTTTCAAAAAGAACCTGTTGTTGCTCTTTACTCATTATACGGAATAAATCTCCTGCTTGTGAGTAATAATCATCATCTTCTCTATGATCCCAGTGGTCAGCTGCCCCATCAATTTCCAAAGGTGGTTCTTTGTATTGAGGTTGTTCCTCCCATTTTCCGTAGCTATTAGGTTCATAGCCTATTGTAGCTCCATGATTTCCATCGGTTCGCATTAACCCATCGCGATGATAACTGGTAACAGGACACTTTGCTTGATTAACAGGAATAAGATTGTGATTTACTCCCAAACGATAACGTTGAGCATCACCATAAGAAAATAATCTGCCTTGAAGCATTTTGTCAGGTGAAAATCCAATGCCGGGAACAATATTAGCTGGATTGAAAGCTGCTTGTTCAACGTCAGCAAAATAGTTTTCAGGGTTTCTGTTAAGTTCAAGTATACCAACATCTATAAGTGGATAATCTTTATGCGACCATACTTTTGTCAAATCAAATGGATTGAAGCTACATTCCTTTGCCTGTTTTTCAGTCATTACCTGAATTTTCATATTCCATTTAGGGAAATCACCTTTTTCTATACTTTCAAATAAATCTCGTTGATGGCTTTCTCTATCTTTGGCAATAATTGATTCAGCTTCCTGGTCAGTAAGATTTTTAATACCTTGTTGAGTTTTAAAGTGAAATTTCACCCAAATACGTTCATTTTTATGATTGATAAGGCTATATGTATGGCTTCCATAACCGTTCATATGTCTATAAGAAAAAGGAATACCCCTGTCGCTCATAGTAATAGTAACTTGATGTAAAGCTTCGGGTAGAGATGACCAAAAATCCCAATTGTTTTTCGCACTTCGTAAATTGGTTTTGGGGTCTCTTTTTACAGCATGGTTTAGGTCAGGAAACTTTAAAGGGTCTTTAATGAAAAAAACAGGGGTGTTGTTTCCTACTAAATCCCAATTCCCCTCTTCTGTATAATATTTCATGGCAAATCCTCTTATATCACGTTCGGCATCGGCAGCACCTCTTTCACCAGCAACTGTTGAAAAGCGTACAAAAACTTCTGTTTTTTTTCCTATTTCAGAAAATATTTTAGCTTTTGTATATTTGCTAATATCATGAGTTACTGTAAAAGTGCCAAAAGCACCAGAACCTTTTGCGTGCATTCTTCTTTCAGGAATTACTTCCCTGTCAAAATGAGCTAATTTTTCTAAAAACCAAGTATCTTGCAATAACATTGGCCCTCTTTTACCTGCTGTCAAAACATTTTGATTATCTGCAACAGGATTTCCTACACTGTTTGTTAATTTTTTCTTTTTTTCCATTGTATTTCTCCTTTTTATTTATTAAATTTTCCTTTTATTTGAAGTGTTATTTCTTCAATTTTAAAATCATTTATTTTCTTTTTTTGAAAATAATCTTTAAGTATTTTATCAAGTTCTTCGTCTATATAATCTTTAATCAAAACATCTTCTGAACTATATAAATGGTGATGATGAATTAATAATCCATCATATCGAATAACACCTTTATCAGTTGTAATTTTTTTAATTAATCCATTTTGAATAAATGTATCAAGAACCTTATACACAGTACCAGTGGCAATATTTGAGTGTTTCTGTCTTATATATTTAATTATATCATCAGCAGTAGGATGGTTTATGCTATAAATTGCTTCTAAAATACTCATCCGTTGAGGCGTTATTTTTAGTCCCTTTTCTGATAATTTGTTTTTAATACTAATCATATTTTATGTATTACGAGTATTTCCTATGTGAGAATAATTCTCTTTTAAGAATAATGCAAAGTTACAATTTATTTTTTAATAACCAAATAAATTTATTTTTTTTATATAAGGGTATCGTTCTTGGCATGAACGCTAACGGTTATGTGTATGAGTAGTGGCGGGAATTTCCGCACTTTTGTTCATTAATGCACTATTGTTGATTTTACTCATATTGTTCATTTTTAGCACTTTACCCGCCATTACTTATACACAATGTTCTCTGCAGGCATTTGTTAATTATTTGTCAGGAAATAGCCCAGAATAATATTTAACATCAGAATTATCAAAAAAAAGAGATAAATAATCAATGTCAATTGTTAGATCACTTAAAAAAGACATATAATCAAATATTTTTTTTAACTCAGAACCTTTAATGCCAAGCTCCTTTATTAATTTATCAGTTACAAAAGATAGTTGTTCAAAGTATATTTTCTCATAGTCAAACCTAAAACGTATTTTATGACCAATTGAATTATAAATGCGATAGCACAACTTTCGACCGCCAAATCTTAAATAACGCACAAAAATAGTAACTAGGAAATCAGTATTATTAATATTTTCATTATAAAAAAATTGCGAAGAGGGAATCCAAATATTACATTCGTGAAGATTTGCCGCTATGAAATCATCAACCTTTGGACATTTATAGTTGCAACCAGTAAAATCAATATGATATAAGTTCTCAGATAATAATTTTTCATCAAAATAATCACTATTTACAAGGCTCCTAATTTTAATTCTTCTGTCAGTATCATCAATAAAATTATCATAATACAATAAAGGTTCATCAAAAATTATATTTTTAGGAGTAGCATCACGAAACAATGTAGTGGAAATTGATTTATAGTACTTGGATATTATTGATAAATCAGATTTAACTTCATCAAGATTATAATCAAATGAACTACTGTCACATAATAATGTTATCGGAGAAAGTAATTTTTCTACAACAGGATACTCTGAGTACCTAGATAAGTCAAAATTTGAAGTTAGATTTTGGAAATTCTCTAAATTTTTTATGGTAATGTCCTTAATTATTTCAGAGACATACAAAGCCTTTTTAGAATGTTCCACTAAAAAGAGGTATCTTAGTTCTATTAAAAAATTAAAAAGTCTAATACCTCTTATATATTTAAAGTCAATGTAATCATCAGTAATGTTTAGAATTGGAGGAATTAACCAATTTTTATCTTTACAAAAATTTAGTTTGTTTAAAAACTCAACCTCATCACTAATAGAAACAACACCATCAGAATATCTTCTTAATACCGTATTATTATCAATTTTAATAACCTCTATCCTTCTGATATCTTTATATATGTCCCTTAAAAAAAGGTCAATTAAACTTTGATCAATATTAAATATCACATTATTTTTCATTGATATAGAAAGTTTGTGAATGACTTGAAACTAAGTCGTAGCCAACATTCATAATTTTTATTTTGTACCCATCACGTTCAAGTTCTCTCAACGAACGACTTGTTGAACTATCATCAAGTTTAACCTCTTGAGTAGTGCTAATTTTTTTTGTCTTTAATATATCTACATCAGCTTCTTTGTCTGACTCAGCAATTATGTACAAAGGAATATTATAAATCTCACAAAATTTTGAAATCACAGATGAACCAGATGTGTTGACAAAAGCCTGCATTTCTCCTTTTTTATTTACATATACCGTATGCGCACCCATTACTACTTTATTTATTTTTTTTGTCTCAAAAAGATGCCCAAGTATAATATCGGGATAAAAAGTTAAATCGTAATAGTTATTCTCTATATGCTTTATTGTTTCAATTGAATCTTGAAAAAATGAGTGTCCAGGTGATTTAGGTCTACATTCTGCAATATATAATTTACATTTTCTTTGAATTGAAATAGGAACTGCTGACAAGAGTTGACTAACTCTTTTACTTTGTGAAAAAAGTAGAATACTATCATTTTCCTCTACAACAGTACTATATTTATAGCCTATGTCTCTTGAAATTGATTCACGCTCATTTTTATATTTTCTGAGACTTTCTTCTGCTTCTGATATTGAAGATGATGAATTTAATCGAGATATCATCTCAGTTATAGCTTTAGAAAAGGCTTCAAAATTTGGTTTCTTATTTAGCACTTTAGTTTTACCGTCTTCCGCAAGCCTTACAAGGTCTGACAAAGGAATTTTGTTAAAAGTAACCTCCTCGACTAATTTATCAAGAAAAGCATCTATTAATTGTGTTTCTGTTGGTAGGTTTTTAATTTTCTGCAAATGGATAAAAAATGGATGACTAAACCATTCATCTTTTTCTATATCATCTAACTCAACAGCGGCAACCTTAGATAAATTATTTGCAATATCTTTCAATAAACGCCCAGCGTCTTTATCAATAATATTTACTTTATTAGATTCCCAAAAGTCTACTTGAAAAGCAGTTGGGTTTAAAAAAATGGCATAACTTTTTGGGGCAATATCTTTTAGCTGTTTTTGTAAGTGTAAATGTACATTCTTAAAATCTTCATCACTAAGACTAAAGCCAATATATAGAACAGTTCGAGAAGCTAATTGTGATTTTAAAAAACAATCAACTAAAGGAAATTTTTCATTAAAAGGGAGTTCATCATCAATTGAGGCGACAATAGTATCAGCTTTTGAAAAACAGCCGTGTGGTTTTATGACAGCAATTTCATCATCTCTCAATAAACTTATATCATTATCATCTAAAATAGTTTTATATTTCTTTCCTGCATTTGTTAAAGCTTTTTCAAGTAGGGTATCAAAGTTATATGAAATATACATTTTAAATGGAAGAGAGGCAAGTAACCTATGAGTTGGAGAAGGTTTAATTGATTGATTTAAATGCTTATCAAAAAATTTAATCAAATTTTGTTTGCCTTCTTTTTTTTTATATAAGTAACAGGCTTCATTGAAAGGCATCGATTTATCAATATATGATTTTGATTTTGCCATTTCTTTGATTAATTCCTTAGCCCCAGGTAAGCCAACGTATTGCACATCCGTATCAGGATCTTTAGCAGACATAGAGCATCCTGAACCAATAAATGCTATTGCTCTATTTGATAAAATAGAATCAGTAATCGAAGATAAATAATCAGCCATAATTAAATCCTGTTGATTAATAATTCAGCTACATAAATTCCATCCTCTTCTAAAATATTATTAATAATAGTAGTAGCAACCTTTGCTGGATTCATAAATTTTGAAGTATCTGGATTTAAACCGCAAGTATCACTCCAAAATTCTGTATTCATACCACCTGGAAAAACACTCATTATTCTTAATGGGGTTCCCTTTGCTTCAAGTTTAAGTGATTCTGTAAAACCATTTGCACCCCATTTTGCAGCGCAATAAATACTTTCCATTTTTCTGCCTACTTTAGCAGCAGTCGACATAACATTTACGATAAATCCCTTTTTTCCTTTCATTAAAGAATATGCACGCTGTGACACTTGAATAGTACCTATTAAGTTAGCCGATAACACATCCTTTATTTGCTTTTCAGTAAAACCACCTACTTCTCCAAAAACACCTTCACCTGCACAGTTTATGGTGATGTAAGGCTCACCTCCCCATTCATTAGCAATGTTGAATGCTCTTTCTACATCATCATACTTACTTACATCAGCTGAAATACATATGGAATTTTCAAAACCATATTCATTTCTAACGTTTTCTAATTTGGATGAATCCCGTCCTATTAGAGCCACGGAGTAATTTTTCTTTGCGAATTGAATAGCTAACTCTTTACCGAGCCCACTACCTGCACCTGTAATAAATACATAATTTTTTTTGTTCATTTTTTTAATATTTTTTTGTTAATAAAATTTAAGCCTTCTATAATGCCTTCGTAGTAGTTTTTTGATGTATGATAACTTGATACTTTAGAAAGTTTCGGATTCGAATTTTTCATAGAAATTGAGTAATTAGATATTTTAAACAAAGGTAAGTCATTTTCTGCATCCCCAAAGGAACATAACTGTACATTATTTATATTATTTTGTTTTATGAAAAGAGCTTTGTTGACTCCTTTACAATTTATCTCAACATATGTTGAATTAGAACAACTAAAATTGAAATCATAATATTCTAAAAGTCGTAAATCTTTTTTTGATTTAGTCAATATAACCGCTTTATGAATGCTTTCATATTTCTTTTCTGTATTGAGATAATTTGCTTCCATTTTTACAGCTTGTGTTTCTTTAAAATATTCCAAAGAATTAAAGTTAGAACTGTACCATTTATTCTTAGAATAAAGCCATAAGTTATTTTTGCTAAAATGTTTAATTAAGATATTAATTTTCTTAAACGAAAATGGATTTGTTTCAGATTCTACATTATCAATAATTGAGTATGCTCCATTTAATGAAACATAATTAAAGTCTTTAATAATGTTGTTTGGTAATAAATTAATAATACCTTTCATAGGACGAGCAGAGGCAAAAATCACTTTATTTCTTTTTGCCAAGTCTTTCAATAATCCTAAGAGTTTATTCTCTATGAAATTAGAACTACTTGGTATTAATGTACCATCAATATCAAAGACAAAAATTATATTTTTAAAAGTGTACTTCATTTTTTTTGCTTGCAGAGAACGGTCACGTATATGCGCAGTGGCGGTTTTTATTGCACAAAGTTAATAAAAATTCTCTTACTTTCATATTAGCTATAAACTTTGTTTAGAAGCACTTAACCGCCATTGCGTATATACATTGTTGTGTGGTCGTACTTCTTCTTTCAGTTCTATTTTTACTGTTATCTTTCATTTTTTTTCTACTTGTGCGGTGGGGCATTTTTATAAATTTATCTTTCTCCGTGCGTAGGGACTTGGAAGCTCTTTTGCAGGTTTTGGTTGTGAGTTGGCATTGTGCGACCTGCAAATGTGCTTACAAGTGTGCGGTGGCTATAATATTTCTTCATCTTCATCTTCTAATGGAAAAAGGTTTATTAAATTCTCATTTGTCAATTCATTTTCAAAATAATCTTTTGCTGACGATTGATATACTTCAATTTGATTTTCATTTACTCTTAATGTTTCTACAATATCATTCTTTTCGTTATCACTATATTTTATAACGAGAATTTTTGAATTTTCATTTTGTTTTAATGCTTGCGAAATTAAACCGTTGATGTGCTCGTCAGAAAAGCTATATCCTATGCAAATAATTAATTTTGCTTTTAGTGTATGAAACCTAAATGCCGAAAAAAGATACAAATAAGGATCTGCAAATTGTAATTTGTTTTGCGTGCCGAAAATCAAGTCGGGATTTGTCGGTGTACCATCAATACAACTGACAACTTTGGTTTCTTCATCTCTTTCCCAGTCTATTGAACCGTGAAGCTTATACAAATATATGTCAGGTTCTGCATCAGGAGTTGTATCATCAAAACGTTTATAATTCCATACACGATTGGTTTCTTCTTCCTCAAAACCTCTTTCTATTGAAAAAGCAAACCCCCTTCTATTGTTATTTTCTTCTATACAGCGGTCATAATTTAGCGTAAAAATTCTGAGTGGAAATGTGAGTTCATCTTTCAGTCGTTTTAAATACTTAAAATAATCAGCCCTACGATAATCTCTTGGTCTTACCCATTTTTGTAACTCTTGTTTTATATCATTTTGAAAATATTTTATTAGGTCAAAATTATCTTTTACGACTTCATTAAATTTAATATTCCAAGAACCAATAAACGGATAAAGCAAATGTTCTTCTTTTTGCACCAATTCTTCTAATACAAATAATAAGGTTTCTACATTGAAATTAGCTGTTTTACCTGATAGACCCGCTGAATATTGCACCCCACTTTTTATTAAATAGTATAAGTCTTTGTATTTAGCCCACCTATTGTCCAAATAGGTTTCAATATCTTCTATCATTTTATTAGAAACCGGAATACCGGCATCTGCACTTGCACCCGCTCCCAATAAAAAAACTATATCATCATATCTAAAATTCATAGTTTGTTTTTTATAAAAACCAAGGTTTTTCTGTATCCTTAGTGGTTAATTTCAGGTTTAATTCTTTAAAATGCTTACTAAAATCGGCAATCAATTTAGGGTAAAATGATGAAACAGGTAAAGATTTAGCATTAAAACCTCTGTAATTTGCACCCGAAAGATTTAAAATGTCTTGCAAGTATGCTTTATGTCTTTTGAAACTTTCTTCTTTGTTGCTATAATAAAATGTAATGTGCAAAGGATGCCCGTATCTTTTCAATGCTTTTGAATTATGAAAATTCAGACCTTCTGTCCATATCAAATATTCTCTATGGCTTATTTTAACAAAAGAACTTTCGTAAGGAACAAGGGAATTTTTTTCTAAATTAAAACCTATAAAATCTGATTTGTCATTTATTTTAATGATTGACAACTCAATGTTTTCGTCCGATTTTGTTAACGCATCTTCTATTAGTGCTATATCTTCTTTATTTATTTTTTGCGGAATATGAAAGATTATTTTTTTGTAATCCTTGTTTTCTTGTATGATTTCAGATATATTCTTTGTAATACTTTCTATAAATTTTGTTTTATCCGTTTCGTCTGCTAATTGTTTAATTGACATAAATTTGCCTGACGAATTTATCAAGACGGAATAAGAAAAATACCTATCAAATCTTTCTTCTTCTTTATTGTATTTGTGTGCTTGACCAATACCTACAATCAAAGTGTTTTTATTGCTCGGTTCTACTATCCAAGGAACACCACCAAGTTTAGAAAAAATTTGAACGGCTATTCCACTAACCGACCATTTTAATTTATTGTGATTACTGATTGTTTCTATATGAACGGTTTGAACCGGAATATTTTCTTCTAAACATTTGTTTTTTAATTGATAATAAAAGGTTTCTTCTTTTTCGGGTGTAACGGCAATAATTATAGGATTTTCACTGTCATTGGTTTTTATTTCACTTATTATTCTGTTTATTTCATCAAGTGAAAATTCGCTTAAAATTATACCTTTTGTATTTGTTTTATCTTGCCTGTGTAGATGTAATTTTTCTATACCTTTAAAGGTAAAAAAAGAACCATTTAAAGCATTTAACAAATCGCGAGCAAAGGTTTTATGCTCTGATTTATACAGGTAGTAATAAATAGGTTCTTTTGATACCTCTTCAATAGGTCCGAAATTCATTACACCATTAAATTGCGAATTATGGGTTTTATTGTTATTAAAAATGTATTTCTTGGTTTTTAATGTATCTGCTTCTATTAATTGAAGTTTTTTTGAGATAGTCAGTTCACTTGTAAGGTTTTGTATTTTAGCAACAAACGTTTGGATAAACGATTTAATAATCTCGTATTTATCAATATGGTAATTTCTATTTTCTCGGTAACTTGTATCTAAACTTAATGAATGTTTTTGCACTTCTCGATTAAATGGATAATCTTCACTTTTTAAAAACTTGTAATCTAATAAAAAGCCAAATTGTTTTGTGGTTTTAAGGTAATACGGCTCAATCCAAACCGTTTTTTCTCCAATTAATCGTCCGTTTGCGTCTTTTACCGTTTCTAAATGAATAAAAATTCTGTTGGGTTTGTATTTGGTTTTTTTATCTATGGTTTTGAATTTATTAGCAACAATAAGTTTAGTTATTAAAAAATGTAAAAATCGGTTAACTAACCCAAGATTTACTTCTAACGAATTTACTACTGTTTTTTGAGCTTGTTCAAACTCCTCAAACGATACCCAATATTGCTTATCTTCAATCCAAAATTTTCTAATGCTTTCACTCCATAATTTTTCTTCCGTAAGTGCCGGCTTGCGGTATATTTCAAAATTGAAATTTGAAGTATTAAGCGGTAAAAAGTTTAATGTTATATTGTATTTCATAGTTATACTTCTTCTTTTACTGTTATTTCTTTCGGCTCCAACGCCTCACGTAAAACCTGTCCTAAAAGCATTTCGTTTTGTGTTTGACTGTTTTTGATGTTCTCTTCCAAGCTGTCGCAATATGTCATTAATTCATCTAATTTGGCTACTATGGCTTTTTGTTCGGATAGTGGAGGGAGTGGGATACGCATATTATGAGCTTGTGTTACTGAAATATTATTCTGACCAGCAACGCCTTTTGTTTCTACGGCATCAATTTCTGACATTTCGTTTAAATACCAAAAAATATATTTATTCATTTCTAACTTAATTGGTCTTATTAAAACTGCTGCTTGATTAAAATTACATTCGGGTAAACTTTCAGGAATAATTGCAATTTTCCCAAGTGGGGGGCCAACAATATTCATAATAACATCACCAGGGTATGCTCGACATCTTTTTAATTGCCCATTATGAACTTCTTCTTTAATGTATTGAGGCTTATAAAAGAAATCTATTTTTTGATTTCGTAAATTATACATTTTCAGATATGGTATGCCTTCATCCACAAAAGCAGTACTTTTAGGGGTACTACCACTCGTAATATAAGAAATATCACCCAATCTACACCATAACCAATGTTTAGGAATAGTAAATGGTTCGTCTTCTCTTTCAACAGGCAGTAATGGTTTAGGTTTACGTATTTTCTTCTCCTTAATCAGTTGTTCCTTTTCGGCTTTTATACGTTTGAGCAGTTCGCTTGCAGGTTCAATAGGCGGTTGCTGAGCTTGTCGAAGCATTCGCCAGTCTGCGGTGAGTTTGCCTTGCATTGCTTCTCGTAAAAAGGCTTGGCGGAGTTTTTTTACTGTGTCGAGTTGGTGGGTTAGTTCGGTGGATAATAGATTGCTTTCTATTTCTGTTTCTGAAATTGCTTTATAAAATTCTAATTGTTCATTATAATCAGGTAGTGCAATTTTAATTTCACATAAATCTGATAATCTTAATGCTTGTCTTACCGTTCCTCTTGCGTGTAATTTTATTTGCCTTAAACCTTCTGATGATTTTAAAAATTTTAGAAGTAATTCTGGTATTATACTTCTTTCTTTTACTTTAAAAACAACATAGGCAGGACTAATTAAACCAACAACATCTTCATTTTGCATTGCTATTGAACCAACATTAATACGATAGGGATTGTAGGCAAAACATCCTTTTTCCATAATTTTATAATCATTGGCTTTTTCTTCTGCGGCATATTTTGATTTTGTTATTCCCTCAGTATTGCTGACACCAAAAAATTCTAATGATGAAACATCAACATCATAATCTTTTGCTTTTACAGAGAAGTTTTCAATTAATTCTCCAAGTTTAACTACTTTCCAACTCATTTTACTGCCTCTTTTAGTTTTTTCAATAAATCATTGGATTTAGTAAAAGAAGTTTCGAGCATTTGCATTAGTTCGGCAGAGCTGTAAATAACTTCTTCTTCCTGCTTGGTCGGGTTTTTTATGTCGAGGTCGTAATTGCGTTTGATTATATCGTCAATGCTCACTTTCCAAGCAATATCACTTTCTTTTCTGTTGTTCCACCATTTTTTAATGGGTTCAAACTCTTTTACTTGTATTGGTCGGGTTTTGCTGTATGCTTTTTGTCCTTCCGGCAATCGGTGTTCGTAATACCATATTTCTTTTGTTGGTTCACCTTTTGTAAAAAACAACAAATTGGTTGCTACGGTTGCATAAGGTTGAAAAACAGAATTTGGCAAACGAATAATGGTGTGTAAATTGCAATCCTTCAACAATTTTTCTCTTACTCTTTGTTTTACACCATCTCCTGTAAGCGAACCGTCCGGCAAAACAATTCCTGCTCGTCCGCCCTGTTTAAGTAGGTGTATCATCAATATCAAAAAGAGGTCGGCACTTTCCTTTGTCCTATAATTTTGCGGAAAATTATTTTCATTATTATTGGCGACAATACCACCAAAAGGCGGATTTGCCAAAATTACATTTACTCGGTTTTTTTCGGTATAATTGCTTAGTGGTTGGTCTAAGCTATCACGAAAAGTAATGTTAGGCACTTCTATGTCGTGCAGTATTAAATTTGTTGTCGCCAAAAGATAAGGTAAGGGCTTGTATTCCCATCCAATTATATTTTTTGCTATGCTTTGGCGTTCTTCTACACTGTTGGCTTGTTTTTTTAGATGTTCAATAGCTGCGGTTAAATATCCACCTGTTCCGCAAGCAGGGTCAAGAACTTTTTCGCCCAATTGAGGACTTATCATTTTGGTAATAAACTCGGTTATAGCTCTTGGCGTGTAAAATTCACCAGATTTTCCGGCAGATTGCAGTTCTTTTAATATGGTTTCGTACAACTCGCCAAATGCGTGTTTGTCTTTGGTGGTGTTAAAGTCAATTTCATTTAGTTTGTTCAGCACCTTGCGGATATTTGTACCGCTTTTCATATAGTTATGGTTTCCTTCAAAAACTTCACGAACCAATAAAGCTCTTTTTGTCTGAATATCGTTTGTAGGCGGAATTTGAATGTTGCGCAACTGTTTAAAAAGTTTATTTTCGACAAAATCGAGCAATTCATCACCGGTTATACCTTCATCATCACCTGCCCAATCTTCCCAATGCAAACCTGCGGGAATAGGCGATACGTAATCATCATATAATAATTCCAATTCTTTTTCTTTATCGGAAAAGATTTTGAAAAAGAGCATCCATCCCAATTGTTCAATTCGTTGTGCATCACCGTTTAGTCCGGTATCTGTCCACATAATTTTACGGATACTGTCTAATATTCCTTTTAAATTTGCCATATCAACTCACTTTATAAAGTTCTTTCTCTAATTCTTTAATTGCTTCTAAATATTTTGCTTTACTCCCAAATTGTTTAATAATTTCCATTGGAGAACCCAGCTCAATAAGTGGTTTTACTTTTAAGACATTCATACTTTCAATATTGGTAATGCCTTCATCTGCATATTTATCTAACAAAGCTTCTAAAACTTTTCGGGCTTGTTCACCGTATTTGGTGAAATAATCACGTTTTTTTACATTGTTTGCTCGTTCTCTTCTTGTAAGTGGCGGTTGGTCAAAAGCAACGTGACAGATTAAATCGAAAAGGTCAACTTCTCTATTTACCGCATCACGCAAGGCATCTACTAAAACGCCTTGTTCTTCCAATTCCTTTATTATTACCTCTTTTTTTTCTGTATTATTCCATTTGATTAAAAACTCATCAAGTGAAGCATATTGCCCCTTAATCAATTCTTTGGTATGGTCTTTTAAACTTGTCGTGATTGGTTTTCCGCTATTATCAAAATACATTTCACGACTTATCAAAACCGAAACATCAACTCCATTTACATAAACTTTTTGTCTTGGCTCGTGAACTTTGTCCGTTGTAGTCTGTGGTTCGGGATAACGAATTTCAGGTTCAATCTCAATTTC
>JALVEG010000124.1 GCA_027031145.1 Saprospiraceae bacterium
AATTGTGTATACCTAAATCATGCAAGGGAGTGCCTACGGGACTATTGAATCCACGGGATGCATGGCAAAATAAAAAAGAGTACGATAAGTATGCAGAAAAGCTTGCGAAAGCTTTCCTGAAAAATTTTGATAAATACAGAGATAAAGCCAGCGACGAATTATTGGCAACAGTCCCAAAGATTGAATTGTCGGAAAAATAATTGATGTAAAGTATTTTTTAAAAACTGCCTTGTGAGAAATTGTAAGGCAGTTTTTTTATGTTGATGAATTATAAAATTTCTTTATGAAAAATATTATCATGAAAAAATATTGAAATAATATATGATATAAATTTTTTCTACTAAATAAGAGGGAAAAAATCAGCCTCCTCATAATTAACAACTTTTTCTCTTAAAACACTTTCTTTTTCTATAATTCGTCCTGTAGCATAAGCAATTTTCATAAAAGAATTTTCTAACTCAGTTTCATTATTTTTTAAGTCCGCTCTTTTAAAAATGTACAATTTATTGCATTTCTCAGTATCAATAATTTCACTTAATAATGTTTTATCTGTTAATCCAAGCGAATGTCCCAAAACATATACATCATATTTCTTGTAGTAATTTAAAACATTAAGTATTTCAGAGTAGTTAGGATATTTTATATATTCTCGAGGTTTGATATTAACTAAAAAATCTTCAATTCCGGTATCTTTCATTTTTGTGTAATCAACATTCAAATCATTTCCATAACCGAATATAATTTGATCACTACTATCATTTAATTTCCCGTGAATATAATTTATGGATTTAAAATTACTAAAATTGGAAATGTATTTCTCCGCAGTACAAGTATAATTGAAATTTATAGTATAAATTGAGTCATATTCATTTGAAATTTTATTGAAAAAACTTAATACACTATGACATGATTTATTTTTACAATCGATTTTATTAAGATATTCAATTAATCTGATTTTAATATCTTCCAATTCATTATTTAGCTTGATTACTTTTTCTTCTATTACGGATTTATTTGCTATTTCTGAATTTACAATCTTTTTCAACTCTTCAAAATAAGCATTTTCAATGTCAAACCAATTTTCGTATCCACCATTCCTATAAAGTTTAGATAAAAAAGAATTTTTAAACATGTCCTCAGTAAGATTATAATCATCTTTCTTAATAAGCTTAATTATCTCTTTTCGACTATAAGGAATGTCAAAATTTTCAATATAAAAATATATATCTAATTTTTCATTACTTCCTCTTTTTCCCATATATTTTGTTAAAAAAGACTTTTGTAGGAATTCATCGTCATCATCATCGTACAAATTGCCATTCTTACTTATTAAATATGTTGCTAAAAAATCAATAAAATAATCAGCAAAATCAGAATAAGAAGTCTTTAATCCGTGAGCTAAATCAAAGCCATTTCCAATGAGGATGATAAGATTTTTTTTAGTATTGTCAGTGTTATTCATTTTTTGTATTATTTTGGTGTAAAAATATTTAATAAAATTGAAAATGGTACTAAAAAATCTATCTTTCTTCCTTTGTGCCAAATAAATTTGGCACGCCAATTATAATCCTTCTGATAAGCGAATGTCTCTGATTTTATTTTTTGCAACGCTGTCTCCCCCCGATGAAACATTTTATGTGTTTCACGGGGTTCACCCTTGTTAAATCCAAGAATATTTCATTAGGGGGTAGCTGTGTAAAAAAAACTGCAATTGTTACCAATTTTTCTTTTTTATTACTTTTTGCCCCAGCCCTAAAGGGAGAAGTAACAAAAAAGAAAAATTCCTAATCTCTTCATCATTGTAATATTCCATTTTTCCAGTATTTCATAATTTTTCCACCCCCTTTTTTTCCTGCCGCCGATAAAATATTTCATTTGTTTCACGGGGTAGGCAGCGGAGGATTAATTCCCGCTTCAAAAACAACGTTAAGGAAAAATTCTAACAATCGAATTATTCAAAACCAGAAACTTGAAACAACATAACATCAAAACAATACCTTCTGTCTAATAAATTTGACAATCCAAATCACCCGTTTCAAAAACAACGAACACAGAACAAGGAAAACAATATATCATATTTTTCCATTTTGATTTTTTTGTCGCTTTTCGCCCCAACCCTAAAGGGAGAAGTGACAAAAAAACAAAATTCCTACATTCTTTATCAGCACAAACTTTGTACTTTAACCTTTATACTTTATTTTTTAGCCTTTTTACTTTCAAACACGCAAATCGCCCCATCGCCCCATCGCCCCTTCGCCCTTTCCCCCCTTCGCCCTTTCGTCTTATCGCCCCTTCACCCAATCACTTAGTCTCTCAGTCTCTTCCTCTCTCCCTCCCAAACTACCTCACTCTACCTCCACCTCATCTACAAATATCCACGCCTTACCACCCGCTCCCGGATGCCATTTGGGACAAACTCCCTTGTTTTTGGCAAATACTTTTAGATATCGTGCTTTGATATAGTCTGTATTTAATGAAAAATCCTCTATAATGGTATTCATCTCTTTTTCATCAATGGTATTATCAACCTTTCCGATCTTTTGATAGTTTTTACCATCTGTGGAATAGAAAAATTCTACAAATTCAGGCATCCATATCCACGATCCTGCCGATTGTAGAAATCCGGCTGAAACTTTGTGAATATCCTGTATTTTACCAAGATCTATTACAGCTTCAAAATCAACTCCCTGATATCCTTGCCAACTGCCATCTGCAAAATTATCACCCCCGCGTATCATATCTATAAGCCCCTGATCGCCTCCTCCTGTATATTGTGTGCTATATCTGTTGGTCAACTTTATTTTTCTGCCTTTCTGAATTTTGCGAAATTTAGAACTTACGACATAACTTTGATTTCCCGATTTATCCCGTGCATAAAATCTTATTTCACCCGGTCTGTCAAGCTTTAAAGGTGAAGAATATAATGTAAAATCATCAAGATTATCATTTTTATCCAAACTATAATAAATCTTAGCATTTTTTTCCTGATGTTTTAGTACAATTTCTTTTGTGTCTGAAAATGTTTGTGCAGGGTCCTCAATATAAGGTACAGGAAGCAAAATATTGTCATCAATTGAGGAAACCGGAATATTGTCCTTACCAGTTCCCCAATTTTTATTTGGTTTGTCGCCCATTTCAAATTCCAAAATGCCTCCCTGCATAATTTCAAAATGCGAAATATAAGATTTGGAATATGGTTTTCCATTGAGTTTTGCCGATTGAATATAGATATTTTTGTCCAAATTATTATGGGTTTTTATCGTAAATGTATTGCCATTCTCCAAATTGATGGTTACTTCTTCAAAAACAGGGCTGCCGATTATATATTTGTCGCTGCCGGGTGTCACCGGATAAAATCCCATTGCGCTAAAAACATACCAAGAGGACATTTGCCCGCAATCTTCATTTCCTGATAGTCCATCAGGAGTATTGTGGTACATTTCATTGATTATTTTGCGGGTATAATACTGGGTCTTCCAGGGTTTCCCTGCAAAATTGAACAGATATGCTGTATGATGACTCGGTTCATTGCCATGTGCATATTGTCCGATAAGTCCTATAATATCCGCCTGATGTCTTCCGGTAGTCTCACTTGCGGTATTGAACATCAATTCCAGTTTACCGGAAAAATTTTCCTCCCCTCCATGCAGTTTTATCAACCCTGCAATATCCTGCGGAACATAAAAACTGTATTGCCAGGAATTGGCTTCGGTATAATTAAAATCCACTTCACGAGGATCAAACGGACTACGGAATCCACCGTTCAATCTCGCTCTCATAAAATGCGTTTCGGGATCAAAGATGTTTTTATAAAATTGTGCTCTGGTTATATATTTTCTGTAATCTGCCTGATTGCCTAAATACTTACATACTTGTGAAATGCACCAGTCATCATAGGCATATTCCAGGGTTTTGGACACGGATTCGCGTACTTTACCGGCAGGTATAAATGAATATTTTCTGTATAAATTCAATTCTTTTTTGTCTTGCTCCATACTGTTTTTCATCGCAATCAACGCCTTGTCCAGGTCAAATCCTTTTATGTTTTTCAATATGGCATCTGCGATAACCGAAATGGAATGAATGCCGATCATACAGTTGGTTTCATTTCCTGCCAGTTCCCAAACAGGCAATATTCCCGATTGTTCCCATTGGGATAAAAAAGTATTGATAAAGTCAGAAGTTCTCTTTTGCTCTATCAAGGTATATAAAGGATGTGTAGCTCTGTAAGTGTCCCAAAGGGAAAAAACAGTGTAAGTATTGTGATTTTTATCCCTGTGTATTTCATCATCCAATCCCCTGTACCTGCCATCCACATCACTGAATATATTCGGAACGATCATCGTATGATACAGAGCCGAATAAAATATGGTTTTCTTCTCACTGTCTTTATCTTTTATTTGAATTTTATTCAATTGTTTTTCCCATTTTTCACGGGTTTGATCCACAATTTCATCAAAATCCCACCCATTTATTTCTTGATTAAGATTTTTCCTGGC
>JALVEG010000125.1 GCA_027031145.1 Saprospiraceae bacterium
TCCCAAGATTTATTAAGGAAATTTTCAGGCAATTCAAAATTATAAAATTGCATTTGCCTATCGGATACTTTTTCTTTTGATAAATCATCTCTGAATATTTGCAAAAGAGTTGATTTGCCTGAGCGACGCAAACCTGTTACAACCTTTATTATATCCTTGTCTTTATAGGAAAATAGTTTATCAAGGTAATATTTTCTTCTAATCTTTTTTTCTATCATAAAACAAATATACAATAAAAATTAGCAAAACTTGCAAAAAATGAAAGTTTTGCTAATTCTTTACCTTACAGCTATGTTTTTGAGTGCCGCACGACTCAAAGGAATGTATATCTCATTTCCCCTTCCCAGTAAAGAATAATCACAATATTTAGAAAATGATATATACATTTCAGTTGGACAATTGCGGTTCAACGGCTGCGATATGCAGAGTAGCGAAAATACGAAAATCTCTTAAAATGGAGATATTTCAAGTAATCTATTTAAGTACAAATTAGGTATTTTTCGTCTTTCTGTATCATCGCTTGTTAGCATCGGTTTGTTTTTGTTATTTTTAATTCAACTGAGCGGAAATTACAATCTCTTGGAATTAATAAAATTAATTATCTTGCATACTATTTGAAAATTGATATACTAGTCCAAGTCCTATAACAAAATCGTTACTCCCTGCAATTCCTTTAAAAATAGGAATAAGATTTGTATTTTCATCTTGTTCATAGTAGTAGATACGTGAAAAATAATCCGAATCATATTTATAAGATAAATGGAAATTTAAGTAAAAGTTTTTATACACTTCTGTACCAAATTCAAAACCAATATATGGAGCATCAACAATGCTTTTAGGGATAGAATGTTGTGTTTGAATAAATAGTATATATGAAATGGGATAAAATACAGTTAGTTCCGGTCTACGTTTATCTTTGTTTAATGGCGAATTAAGCTCCCAATAGAAATTTATATTTGATTTAATCTTTGGAATATCCAATCTAAAAGTAAGATTAAATCCAAAATAATCATATTTAGCCTTATATCTAAGAGCCCAAATTATAACATCTTGATTTGGGATAAACAAATCATACTCAAGTTTTCTTTTTTTATAATTAATTCCTAATCCTATTTTGAAATTTTTATGAGCTTTTAAGAAATACTTTAAACCATATTCTTGAGATAGATAATTCTTTAATCGGATTGGTTCTAATTTCAATGGGTCGAAAATTGAGTTGTCATTCAACGGATTATATAAATTAACATCTAAAGAATTATGTAAGGTATAATGAGTATTCCATTTATTTACTACATAATCAAGTGGTCTGATATACACCTCAAAGTTGTCAAAAAAAGAAAAGTTTTGTGAATATAACGGGGAAAAGACACACAAGAATATAAAAACGATTAATTTTACTTTTTTCATAATATCAATATATTTTTTATATCTAATTTATAATTCTTAATAAATCTGGCTTGTTAATTATAATCAATGTAAACTATGTTTTATTCCCAAACAAATCTACATATTTATTCCGCATTTTACAAAAAATCTGAAGATAAATTCAAGTAACTACTGCTCTGCGCATAAAATAACTACACATATATTTGTTAAGGAATAGCAAAAAACGATTTTATTCAATTTTAAAGATTTTTTGCAGAATATTGAATAAAAAGAAAAAAAAGTGCGCTGAAGCGCACTATATAAAAACGACGAATTATACATTACCCCCAAATAAATTTGGGGGCTAATCTTATGATTAGTACTGTGAAATTATTTACTGTGATATAAGAATAGCCCCTAACTTCAGTTAGGGGTTATAGAAGTAACATAAATTACGAGTATAGTGCGCTTTAGCGTACTTATCTATTGAAAATAAGAAGCTAATAAAACAGAAGAAATAATTAAAAAAGAGGCTTGTGACTATTATGGTGAAACAGAGATAAAAAAGTATATCAAAGACTATAAAAGAAGTCATAATATTTTGAGTCCTCTAAGAAAGAAAATCAATTTGGTTATTGGAATAATCTTATTAGTTACAGGCTTAATATTTTTTGTCTCAAATCCGTATAGAGATACAAGAAATACAATATACTTTATAGTATTAGGAGCAGCTTTTATAATTTCCAGTCAAAATCATAGATTTTAAACTATAAATATATTTAATTAAATCTTAATTCAGATAAATATTTCTAATCTAAATATTGTAACTACCCAAGCAGAATCATTTTGATTAACAAAGTATTTTTTATTCAAAATCACCCTGCCTGAGTAGTTACTTATTTTTTAATTAGTCCAGTTTAAACGCATTCTCATCGATATCTCCGTTCACCACTACCTTTAAAAGTTTAAACTCAACAGGCATAGGCATTGCTCCTACTAAAATGATCTTTTCTGGTAATAAAACGCCATCATGATCTTTATATTCAGCAAATTTTTGAGATACTTTTTGCTGTTTACCATTAGCAGTAACAATATTTTCTATCATATCCAATAAATAAGTTTTTGTATTGAAATAATACAAAACTGTTTTATCATTTAATTTTTGTTCCACAATATAATAATCATTTCCGTCAACAGTTTCATTTCCGGCAACTTTTATCCCTTCTTGATGTTTCAGATCACAAGCAGGAAATACGTATGTTTCGGATTTGGAATCTTTAATTTCATCATCAGTCAAAGGTTTTTTCTGTCCTTGTGTTATTTGAATTCCTTTAGTTCCGTCAAATCGCTGCTCCTGCACAGTTTGCCCCATCATATTGATTTTCATTGCTGCCCTTTTTCCATTTTCTTTCAATTCCCACAATTTAATTTCCATTCCCTGAACATTTGCCGAGTATTCGCTTTCAACGGATTTTATTGATTTCAATTTATCATGCCCACCAAGAACTTCCATATTCTTTTCCAGGATATCATTCAGTGACAGTTTTTCCGATGTGGATTCCTTTTCAATAATTTCATTTCCGTAATTATCAAAAAATCTGACTTTACCAAAAGAATTTAATTTGTCAGCAACACTATTCTTATCTCCAACCACAACAATATTGCTATTATCAGGTAACAGATATTTTTTTGCCATCATCATTATATCATCCGCAGAAACAGCAGCAAGATTTTTAAGATAATCATGATAAAAATTCTTAGGCAGATTAAATCTTTCTGTTTTCAGAGCAAAATTTGCAATAGTTGACGGATCTTCCAAAGCCCTTCCGAAATTTCCTGTCATTACACTTTTGACCAAATTCAATTCTTTTTCAGAAACTTTTTCATTTCTAAGCTTATTCATTTCATACATTATTTGATAAACAGCACTATCGGTAACTTCATTTCTAACACTCGCACGGGCAATAAATTCACCAATTATGTCATCGTCTCTCAAAGAAGAGCGTATCCCGTATGTATAAGCATGATCTTCTCTAAGATTTTGGTTTAGTCGGCTTCTGAAAAAACCTCCTAAAAGAGTATTCATAACTCTTGCTTTGATCAAATCATTACTATTGGGCTTTAAATCCACAGGATATGTAACGGCTAATACAGATTGAACGGCACCGCGCTTAGGAACAAAATCCACCGATGCTTTATCCGGAACAGTTACTTTAGGTAATTCAGGTGCAGGAATTAATTTAGGTTCCCACTCTCCAAAATATTTTTCTGCAAGTTTTTTTGCCATTTCATCACTAATATCACCTACAAAAACCAAATAACCGTCTGAAGGGTTAAAATAATTATTATAGTAATTTTTGCAATCGTCCAAAGTGATATTATTTACTGTTTCCTCAGTTACCAATTCACCATAAGGATGTCCTTTACCGTAATTGAGTACAGCAGAAACATTTGATGAAATGGAATTCGGATCATCTTTGGCAGATGCAAGCGCAGACAACCTCTGTGTTTTTACTTTTTCAAATTCACTTTCGGGGAAAGCAGGATTTAGTACAGCATCAGCAGCCAATCCAAGCATTTGATCTGCATATTTTGACAATCCCGACATATAAAACCCCTTGCTAAAAGTTGAAAAATATGCACCCAGGAAATCTATTTCCTCATCCAACTGTGCTTTTGTCTTATCCTTTGAGCCTCTTGACAACATCTCACCTGTCAGTTCTATATAACCGGCTTTATTTCCTTCCAATATAGGTTTTCTATCAAGAAACAATCTCATTGATACTTTAGGAACTTTGTTGTTTTCAACAACAATAACTTTTAATCCATTTTCCAATGTAAAAATATCATAATCTCCAAATTTAACTTCAGGAGCAGGTTTTGGTGCAGGCGCCACCGATCTGAAATCAAAGTTTGCGCTATCTTTTTTGTTTAAATCTTTATTTACTTTAGGACTGCATTGCATAAATAATGCGCCTAAAAATATTAAAAATATTATTTTTTTCATTCTAATTTATTTTTTATTTATTAAAATATAATTTTACTTTTTAGGTAAATAAAACAGTACTACCCTGTTATCCTTATTAAAATATTT
>JALVEG010000126.1 GCA_027031145.1 Saprospiraceae bacterium
AATTAAAAAATATTAACAAATGTCAAAAAAACTCCAAACCAACAACCCAGACCAATTAATTTACAAAAACGACATCCTACAGCTCACCGTTTTAGGAGGCATAAAATTAGAGGGTTTAGATAGAATGCGAGTAACGATAAAAGTACAAGAGCAAGAAAGTAGCAGACCACCCGTAAGGCACAATCTAGATTTATACAACGATAACCAGTTAGAAAAATTTATAAGAAAGGTTGCAGAAAAGTTAGAAATCGGTACATCAATAATAGCGGCTTCACTATCAGAACTCACAGAAGAACTAGAAAAACACCGTTTACAAGAAATCAAAGCCAGAGAAGAACTGGCAAAGCCAGTCGTTAAAAAACTATCAACAAAGGAAATAGAAAAAGCAGAAACCTTCCTAAAACAAAAAGATTTACTAAAAAAGACAAACGAACTTATTGGAAAGTCTGGAGTTATTGGCGAAGAAATCAACCGACAAGTAATGTACCTTATTTTTACACAACGCAAACAAGAACAACCCTTGCACGTCATTAGTTTAGGAAGTAGCGGAACAGGAAAAACACACCTGCAAGAAAAAGTAGGCGAACTCATACCGGAAGAAGAACGAGTAAGCATCACCACATTAAGCGAAAACGCCTTTTACTATTTTGGAAAACAAGAACTTAAAAATAAAGTGATACTTATTGAAGATTTAGACGGAGCAGAAAATGCACTCTATCCACTCAGAGAATTACAAACCAAAAAACGAATTGTAAAAACCATAGTACAAAAAAACAATAACGGACGAAACCTGCCTGACGGCAGGCAGGCACAAACCAAATATCTAATCGTTGAAGGTCCTGTTTGTGTAGCAGGTTGCACCACCAAAGAACATATTTATGAAGATAATGCCAACCGTAGTTTCCTACTCTATTTGGATGAAAGCGAACAGCAAGACCAAAATATAATGGATTATCAACGTCAATTATCAGCAGGAAAAATAGACACCTATAAACAAAAAGAAATACAAGAATTTTTACAAAATGTACAGCGAACACTAAAGCCAATTAGAGTAATCAATCCCTTTGCAGAACAATTAGTATTACCAAAATCGGTATTTAAACCAAGACGAACCAACAACCATTATTTACAATTTATAGAAGCAATTACCTTTTACTATCAATATCAAAGAGAAAAGAAATACAATAAAGAAACAGGAGAAGAATATATTGAAGTAAGTATTGAAGATATAGAAAATGCCAACCGACTTTTAAAAGGTATTTTACTTCGTAAAAGTGATGAACTTACAGGGAACTGCAGAAACTATTTAGAGAATCTTAAAACCTATTTAAAAGCTAAAAAGAAGACTTGTGCTGAGCCTAGTCGAAGTAAACAATTTACGGCTCTCGAAATCCGCAAACAATTACGCTTACCAAAAACTTCACAATGGCGTTATCACAAACAATTAGCAGATAGTTATTTGATTAAAAAAGTAGTTAAAGAAAAGAAACAAACCAATCGTTTTGAAATCACTAATGAAAAGGAATACAGCGAATTAGAAGCACAAATACAAAGTGTTTTAGATGATTGCTTGAGTAAAATTAAATTGTCTGTGGCGACACGCCAAAGCTTGTCCAAAGCGAAGTCGAAGCGTTCCACAGTTCCAAAGCGTTCCAAAACAAAAGTGGAACGGTTAAACAAAACAGAAACAGTAAGTTAAACCAACCGTTCCAATGTTCCAAGAAAAGGTATAAGTGGACTTAAAATTAATGAGATAGTAATTTGTAAAAATACGTTCTCGAATTAATCCCAAACTTGTTTTGGGAACTCATAAAACAATGAAAAAATTAATCCTTAAAAACGAGAGTTTCCTGTATATCGAGAAAAGTTTTAGAGAATGGTTAGACATTTTAGGCTACGCAGAAAGTACCGTTTATAACTTACCAAATCACATACGAGAGCTCTTTTATTTTTTAGAACAGAATAATATTAATCACATCACAGAATTAGATAATTACATTATTAAAGAGCACTATCAAAACTTAAAATTACGCAGTAACGATAGAAAAGGAGGCGGATTAAGCAATGGCAGTTTAAACAAGCATTTACAAGCACTTTACAAGTTTACAGACTATTTAAGACAAAGCGGAAGATTAGTATTACCAACCTTAAATATCGATTGGGAAACAGACCATACACACGAAATAGAAACACTTACCCAAGAAGAAATACAGCTACTTTATAAAGCAACCTATGGTTATAATGAAAACAACAAATTAGAACCATTTAACGCAAGAGATAGAGCAATGTTAACCATTTTCTATGGTTGTGGACTCAGAAGAAATGAAGGCTATCATTTAGATGTAAGCGATATTGATTTTGATAGAAGAATACTGCACGTAAGAAAAGGAAAAGCCAATAAAGAACGGTTAGTACCATTTAATAAAACCAACTCGCAATATTTACAAGAATACCTTTACGATAGCAGACCACAAATCGTTTTAGACAAACGAAACAATGCGTTTTTTATCAGTCAAAAAGGCACTCGAATGAAAGCACAATCTATGGCAATACGATTAAAATTATTACAACAAAGAACAGATGATATTGTACTGCAAGAAAAAAATGTAAGACTGCACGTTTTACGTCATAGCATTGCTACACATCTACTACAAAACGGAATGCCATTAGAAAAGATAAGCAAGTTTTTAGGGCATAACTCATTAGAAAGCACACAAGTCTATACGCACTTAATCCAGGAACAAAATGACTAAAATAAAACTCGGAAAAACCAAAGACAGCAGAAGTCGAGTGGCTCGACACCCAAAGTATGAGGATGCAGATATTGCAATTTTACAAAAAATGAGCAACGAAAAAGAGCAACCCAATTTTAAAAAATACCTATTACAAAAAGGCTACAGCTTACAAACGATTAAGAGTTTTGAAAGAGTTGTAGCCAAATATCTAAAATGGCTCAAAAAAGAGAACGTAGAAGATCTATCAGCAAGTTATAACGACATTGTACATTATATCCAAAAATTACGAAACACCGTAAAACAACGAACCATACAAAGCGAAACTAACGCAATAAAACATTACTACAATTACTTAAAAGAACTTGATTTAGTAAAAGAGAATCCAACCTTAAATATTGCAGTAAAAGGCGTAAAAAGAAAGATACTTTACAACACACTCAACAAACAAGAATTAGAGAAATTATACAATGATTTTAGAAATATCAAAACTGAAAGTTTAGCAAAAAAACGAAATGAAATCATCGTAAGTTTACTCGTTTATCAAGGTTTAAACAGCACAGAATTATCAAGATTAACCATACAAGATTTAAAGCTTCGAGAAGGAAAAATATCTATTGGTGGAACACGCAGAAGCAACGAAAGAACCTTAAAATTAGAATCACATCAAATCTTGGATTTTATGGAGTATCAATTAAAAACAAGAGCCAATATTTTAACTGAAACTAAAAAAGAAACCGATTTATTATTTACCAGTTTTGGAGTAAGTACAAAGTTCCATAACATCATTAGTAAACTTCTGCCACAATTAAAAAAGCTGAATAAAAAAGTAAAAAGCGTACATCAAATTAGAACAAGTGTTATTGTTCATTGGCTTAAAATATACAATCTTAGAGAAGTACAATATATGGCAGGACATCGTTATGTAAGTTCAACAGAAGCCTATTTAATCAATGATTTAGACGATTTACAAGAAGATATTAATAAGTATCATCCCATAAATTAAATCAAACTATGGAACAAAATTTGTACATTTGTTATACTAAAAATACAGAAATTATGGAAGCAATAGATTTACGACAAAACGTTTTAGATTATATAAATAATAAAGCCGATAGCAGATTTTTACGATTGGTAAATGCTTTAGCAAAAACCTATCAAGAGGAAGAAACAACAGAACGAATAAGTATTGAACAATACAATAAAGAAATTGATGCATCTATTGCACAAATAGAAAAAGGAGAATTTTACACACAAGAAGAAGTTGAAAAAATGGCGAAAGAATGGTGAAAATGAAAGTTATTTGGAGTAAAAACGGTTCGTTACAACTAAAAGAATCGTTAAAAGATTTAAGAGAAAAATCACCAAAAGCAGCTACAAAAGTTAAAAATAAAATCCTTAAAACAGCAAGAGATTTATCCAATAATCCAGAAATATATAGTCCAGATAGATTTAAAAAAGATAATGATGGAACCATTAGAGCTTTTGAAAAATACAGCTATCGAGTAACTTATCAAGTAGAAAAAACACGTGTAGTAATATTACGAGTTCGTCATACAAGTAGAGAACCTTTAGAACATTAAAATCCCCACAAAACCAAATCCAGTAGTCTCGTACCTCGCCAACCTCTGTATTTGTTTTGCTTCCTATCCACCGCCAATGTAGTTTTTATCTTCCAACCCTCACACAGCACATTACTTTTTAAAGAAAATTAGTCAATTATT
>JALVEG010000127.1 GCA_027031145.1 Saprospiraceae bacterium
ACTTTGCCCATTGCGTTTTATTAGATTTAGATTTTCTTTGAAATTGATATTGGGTTTGGTTTTAAGAATATCCACAAGTCCTAAAATAACTGTAAGCGGAGTTCTGAATTCATGAGTTATATTTGTGAAAATTTTGGATTTGGCAGCATCCATTTCCCTTAATCTTTTTGCTTCTTCGTGTTCCAATTGTAGTTGGGTTTGCAATTTCCATTTTCTCCGTTGATACAAATAAAATGAATAAACAACAGATAAAGCAATAATTGAATAAATCAAATAAGCCCACCAGGTTCTGTACCAGGGAGGTGAAATTGTTATGTTTAAAGTTTCGATATGGTCATTCCAAACATTATCGTTGTTTGCTGCTTTCACTTTGAAAATATATTCTCCCTCATGAATATTAGTGTAAGAAGCACTGTTTTTATTATTGCAATATATCCAGTCCGCATCAATACCTTCCAGTTTATAAGCATAAGAATTTTTTAAGGGCAACTGAAAATTTAGCGCTGCAAAATCAACTGAAAAAAAATTGTCTTTAAAAGGCAGTTTTATGTAATTATTATCTAAAACCTTTGGTTTTGTATCCTTGTTTCCGGTATAGAAACCGGTGATAACAACTTTTGGAGGAACATTATTTTTGTGAATACTATCGGGATGAAAAATATAAAAACCTTCTGATACTCCAACGCAAATTTCTCCCGATGATATTGATTTCAGCCCATAAGGATTCAGAAAATCCATATATCCTTCTTTGTCGGTATATTTTTTGAAACGATTAGTTTTATAATCATAAGAAAACAACCCTCCTTCCGTTTGAACCCACATATTTTTGTTAATGTCAGAAACAATGTTTACGATATTTTCATTGTCAAGACCATTTTTGAAAGACAACAATTTGATTTCCGGATCCAAGGGATTGTCTGAATTTATCACTTGTATTCCTTTGGTATATAATCCTGCCCATATATTCCCATATTTATCCAAAGCCAAAGAATGTACTCTGTTTTCACGGAGTCCTTTTTTTTTGTTTTGTCCTGTAGTCAAATGTAGAAATTTTTTAGTTTTAGTATCAAAAATGTAAATTCCAAAATAAATTGTACTTATCCAAATTCTGCCGGTTTTATCCAAAATCATATCGCTTATTATGGCTTTGGAAGTTAAATCTGTTGCGGGATTCTTCCCAATATATTGATTTAAAGATTTTTTTTGAGGATTAAATTTCAATATTCCCGCATAATTTGTTCCAAGCCAGATATTGCCATTCTTATCTTGCAAAATTGTAGAGAAATTAAAACTATTTTTTGGAAAATTATCAAGTTTATTTAATGGATAAGGATTACAAATATTTTTCTTTTTATCGTACAATAACAAATCACCTTGTAGCCAATCCAATATCCATAATTTTCCGGTATTGTCAAGCAACAAATCGGTAAATTGCTGATAAGTATATGATGATGGTTTGGAAGAAGATGCTGTTTTTAATAATTTTAAATTTTTGTCAAAAACATATAATCCGTCACCTTGTTCTGTTACTACATAATATTTTTTATCAACCGGATCATAAGCAAAATCATTGGCACCATTAAGGCCTTCTCTGGATTTTTGCTTAATTGCTTTAGTTGAAACAAATCGAAAATATTGTCTTGCCGGATCTATTTGATAGATACCGTTAATGCCGTCTCTGATCCATACTCCGTCATTTGGCGTTGTCAATATTTGAGAAATAAATCCTTGTGCGGTCTTTTTCTTATAATCTTTATTTGGATCGATAAAATAAAATTTTTTAGTTTTTTGATTAAATACACCCAAACCATCCCTACCTCCGGCAATCCAAAATTCACCGGGTGATTTTTTTTCTATATCAATGCAAATATTTGAATATCCGTCTCCAGAAAAAAATTTTTCTTTATCAGGGATAAACATTTCCCACGTGTGTTCTTTTGTATCAAATTTTGCAATACCCATTCCCCAATACCCTATCCATAGTTCACCGGGCTTTTCCATATAAAGGTCATGGATACCCGAACCGTATTTATTGTAGGGATTTGAGAATTTATTTATAGTTTTATTTTTTTTATCAAATTGGTACAGTCCATATCTGATACTACCTATCCACAAAATATCAGGATTTGAAATATCTTCCAAAAAAACAGTTGCCGAATTGAGAGTCCAAGCTTGTCTCGGATTTTGAAAATTCGTATCGAGATTATAATTTTCAAAAGAATCCGTTTCAGGATGGAACTTACCGAATCCATGTCTATATGTTCCGTACCAGATATTATTTTTCCGGTCGATATATAAGCAACACAATTCATCTGTAGGCAACTTCAAATTGTCTTTGATATTAAGAGGATAACTTGTGAAATTTCCCGTTTTGGGATTGTACATATTTAGACCGCCTCTCATGGTTGCTATCCAAATATTTCCATTTTTATCTTCAGCAATGTCATTAACCCAATTGCCTCCAATTGAATTTGGATCATCATCAGAATGTTTAAAGTTTTTAAAATTTTGTCCGTCAAATCTGGATAATCCCGCTTCTGTTCCAAACCACATAAAGCCTGTTTCATCTTTAAACATTGCCTTGCAATGATTGTGAACAAGACCGTCATCCATATTGTAATAAGTAAATATCGTATTAGCGGTTTGAGCTGAACAAAATGTTACTATCCCCAATAGTAGGTATAAGAAAAGGGCGATATGGCGAAAAACTTCTTTCAAGGTTAAAATAATTTTGAAAATGTGTGATTTTCTGCCTATCACAAATATACAAAAATTAAAGTATAAAGTATAAAGTATAAAGTAAAAAAATGCTATTTTGCATATACAATTCTGAAATTGCACAACAAAATAGCATTAAAGTCAAATTAATTTGTTTTTAAAAAATGATTACATTTTTTGATATTATTTTTTCAATTTAAATACTTCTATAAAATATATACCCGGATTTATTGTATAATAAACCTGGCAAGCTGTATTTCTCTGATAACTTACCAGGTTTTAAAGTCAAACTATGAATTCTTTGTATTATTTTAATAGTTCTTCAATTCTATCAAGTCTTGTTTTAAGTTCATCTATTTCTTTTTGTTGATTTTCAATCTTTTTATTTTGCAAATCAATAATAACTTGTTGTTCTTGGATAGCTTTAATTGCAATCGTACCAAAACCCGCATAATTGATAGTTAACATACCATCTTTTTGAGTGTCCGTACTTTCTTTAACCAACTCGGGGAATAATTTCTGTACATCCTGAGCTATAAACCCAATGGATTCCTTTTTGGCAGGATTATTGTTTATGTATTCATATCTCGATGGTTTGAGTTTTAATGTTTTTGCCAAAGTATTATCCATTTCTCTTATATTTGTTTTTAGTCTTCTGTCTGAAATAGTAGAATAGGCACCAGTTGTAATATCAAATGTTCCTCTATGATGATTATTAGAATATAATCTAAGTCCATCGTTTCCAACATAAAATTCCCAATTATTTTCAGTATTTGAATTATATATATTTAGTCCATAATTTCCCGGTTGCATAACTCTAAATGGATAATCACCTGAATACGAAATGCCATCAGGTGAAATACATAAACCTTTAGTTCCGATATTGATATGAGCAGGCTCGCTGCCGGTAGTTGATTCAATCTTTGCTATTTCATCTGTTTTAAAATGCAAAACAGGTGTATTGTTTGTTATTTCCATATCGCCATCTAAGTATAAATTGGAAGATCCATTATTACTTGCAATTTTAACAGATCTGTCATTAATCTCCATCTCAGTATAAGCTGCATGCATCAATCTAATCGGACCATTATCTGAATTGATAGCTAAACTAGATGTTTCACTACTGGCATTAATAAATGCGGCATCGGCTACCAGACCACCACCTCCAGGGAAACTGTTGCTATTATCACTTGAAAAAAGTTTAAATTCAAAGAAATCGTTGGTTGTCGTACCGACATTATTTCTCAATTTTATACTTGTTCCATTAGCAGATGAATAAGAATCCATAATCATTTCAGTATCATCTTCTGTTTTATATATATGTAAATCTGCTTCAGGATTGGAAGTACCAATTCCTACATCTCCATCATTATTAATTACCATTTTATCTATATATCCAATTTCAAATTTTAGTTTTCCATCGGTACTATTATTATTTAAAACCATATTATTTTTATCAATATCATACCAAAGAAGTCCTTTTATGACATCGTTATCATTATAAAAACCCATCCATGGATAATCACCTTGAAGTTTTATTGTTGGCGTATTTAAATCAATGGTTTTAATATGTAACGGTGAATTGGGAGATTCAATACCAATTCCTACTTTCCCATTAAAATAACTTTTACTATTAGCATTTCCCGCATAGAAATCATAATCTCCTCCATAGGCATAAATACCGATTCCTGTTAATGTTGGTGCATAACCATATATTCCTATACCG
>JALVEG010000128.1 GCA_027031145.1 Saprospiraceae bacterium
GGAGAAAAAACTTTAATTTTATATATATAAATTCCGTTAGCTAATTTATTGCCATAATCATCAGTGCCATCCCAAGAAATATCTGAAATCTGATAACCCGGGCTTATTTTACTACGACTTATGCTTTTTACTATTTTCCCTGACATTGAATAAATATTGACAGCAATATCCAATTCCTGGTCAGGAAGATCATGTTCAAATCTGAAATTTGTCACTGAACTAAAAGGATTTGGATAATTCAACACATGTCTTAATTTATCCGAATTCCCGTCAACTACGGTGAATTCAATAATTTTTTCACTTCTGTTATTTAAAATATCCCAGGCTTCAACTTTTATTAAATGCTTACCAGGTTCCAGTTTTGATAATGGATATCTGAAACTACCTTTTCTGAAGTTATTCAATTCAGATTCATAAAACTCATTAAGAATGATTTTATTTCCCGTATTGTTATCCATTTCTGCAGAAAGTTCATGTCCAATTCCTATTCCCGTAATATTTATTCCGCTATTATCCTGAAGAAATCCCAATAATACAGGATTCCTGTCTGTGATACCACCATAAGCAAAATTCATATCATTCATGTATAATTGAATTTCCGGGCCTTCTTTATCCGTAATAAGGTTATTTGCGGTTCCTCCAATACTGATATTATCGTTGTAACCGGCTGCTTGTTCGAGATTATCGGCAATCGCATAATAGCTTATTTTTCCTTGTCCGTATTTATAGTTAATGTCTTTAGGAAGGATAAAGTTTATATTGAACCTGCCATTTTCAACTTTTGCAGTTCCTCTGAATAATATATTTTTCTGTAAATAGAATTCTTTTCTTAAATTCTCTTTTCCCTCAAAATCATTGGCAAATGTTTTTAATTTAGTAGGTTTATCAAATAATGTAACATCTATTTCACCGTTAAAATTACTAACCTGCTCATTATTTTTGTCAACTATCATTCCTTCGACATTGACTTCTTCCAATGCACTTAAAGTGTCGATTATCGTAGAATCGTTTATGACGATCTTATTATTTATTTTTGTTGTTTTAACACTGTATTTAGGAAAATTCAAATTCATAGAAGGATCTCCGAACAATAAAAATTTCCTTTTATTATCTACACCTGAAGTATTGTTTTTAGCAATTCTGATAATATCGCCGAGTGGTAAAAACCGGTTTGACTCAGGAGAGAAAAATGCATTAAATGTTGACTTCATCAAAGCATCATTACTACTCGAATATACAGCCCTGACAGTTGAAAATAATCCGATAACGCCTCCTTTTTCCTTTAAAAAAGCAACTTCTCCGGCAGTATTTACTTTCGGGTCGTCAAATCCGGTAAATGAACATGTAGCTGTTATAAGCAAAGGCAATTTAGTCTTGTTATTCCAGCTGTTTATATCGTCTTTTTGCAATACTCTTTCCTGTGCCAATCCTTTTGGACCTCCGTGACCGACATAAACAAACATCAATTCACCATTGAATACACTGGAATTAATGGCTTTGTTAGCTTCAGGATATCTTTGACCACCGGTATTATTTTCCTGAATATATGCATCCAGATATATTTTATTAATATTAAATACAGGATACTTATTTAATATATTGTAATAAATGGACTCGGCACCTCTGATATGTGTAAGATCAGAGTCAACATCTACATCATCCGCAGATAAAGTAATGTTATTCTTCCAGGCACCATAATATTCCCTGTTTGTTTCGTAGTTGATTATTTTATTTACAAAGATATCTGCCTGATCAGAAGTTCTGACAGGAATTCTTCCAATGGAAATATCAAGTTTTCCCGAAAGATTATTTCCTTCTCCATATGATATCAATCCGAAATAATCATCAGACGGGTATGAATCAATTGGGTCCAATGATCTTTTTGTTTCATAAACAGGGATAAAATTATCTGTGGATCTGGTTATGCCCCTTGCATCAAAAGAGCCATCGCCAAATAATAATAAATACATGAATTTATCATTTTTTGCTTTAAGCATTCGTACAAAATCACGAATTGCCGTAGGATCGTATTTCCCTGAAGAAAATTCATTAAATATTTTTCGCAATTCAACAGCATAAACCTTGAAGTTGCTGTGTTCAGCTCTATATTCTGCCAGTTTAACAGCAGCGTCTTCAAATTCTATAGGATATACAATCAACATATCAGCATCATCAATAGCATGTAGATTTTGATTTTCTATTTTTTCATAATTTCCGGGAGTTAAAAAGTTTGTTTGAAGAGAAAAAACTGCAAATTTATTGGATTCTGAAGTATGATATGTGAAAATTCCTTCATTACCGTTTATACTAAGAGGATAATTGCTGATTTTAGATAAATCACTTATGTCCCAAACAAAAACATCATTCTTGATATTGTTGATTTTAAATCCTGCAATTGTATTTTCAGGTGCTTTTGAGTCACTTATAAATAGTGTTTTATTATTAAAATCAATATTGGCTCTGGCATTGAGCTCTATTTTATCAAGCCATCCGGACTCTCCGTCGTATTTCAATTTGATACTTATCTTATCGCTGTTTGATACAATGTTTTGGTTAATATTAACTTTTTTTGCATAAATTGACTCCGGTAAAGCAATATTAACATTCGAAACATTTTTATAAAAAACTTCATCGTTTAGTGTAGCAGTGAATTGTTTTGTTGAAGCATCCCTGCCGGCAAAAAGAATATTAAAATTCACTCCTTTTTCCTTTATATATTTAAAGTCGGCAAAATAAGATGAAAAATCCTTTTCTTTTCCGGAAGATATATTTTCTCCATACCATTCTTGTCCCGAACCTTCTGTTTTTATATAATTTCCCAATAGATTCAACCTGTCTTCTTCATACACAGAATAGACATCTGTTTCATCTGAAACATATTGAGGAGTTCCCTGAATTGTTTTATTTTGAACTCTTTTGCCATTTTCACCGGATATTTTTATGAAATAATAATTTGAATTTGAATAAATATTTTTTTCATATTGCCAAAGTCCGGTTGATTTATTGTAGATCCATTTATCGGGACCTTCTCCATAAAACAAAATGTAATCATCAGAATTCAATTTACCATCTTCATCACCTTTTATATATACAGGTATTTCAATAAGATCATCGACATAATCATCATTGATGAGCTGTTTTAATTTTCCGCCACCGTTACCATAGATTTTTATTTTGGATACATCCGTATTATCAATATCTATACCAAGTTTTTTCAAATAAGAATATGTGATTTTATATATTCCGGTTTGATTTGTTTCTATTTTATAGATATCACCGTCACTCAATACTGAGTTATCTGAAAATTGTGCATTTAAGGAGAAAAAACCAAATAAAATGATAATTAGGAAAATAAATTTCATATAATAAGATTTATTTAATAATAAAGTAATCTAATACTTGTTATTTTGATTAATTTAGTGTAGAGTTTATCTTATAGATCAATTGTTTTTTTAATAAAATATATGAAATTTATAATTTTTTTATTTTTTAATATGTTAAAGAAACGTTAATAAATTATTTATATTATTGAACAAGTGAATAAAACTATAAAAAAATATATACTAACCTGTGCAAAAGGTATCGCATTTATCTTTGCAGTATTTTATTTTTTAACTGCAAATCTAAATGCGCAGGATCCTGTTTATACACAATATTATCAGGCACCATTGCATATCAATCCTGCTTTTGCAGGCAATACTTACGCTCCGGTTATTCATTTGAATTCAAGAGTTGAATGGCCTGCAATTAATTTTGCATACAATACATATTCATTTTCTGTTGACAGATTTTTCAAAGATTATAATTTTGGAGCAGGAATTAATTTCATGATGGACAACAGTGGTAATGGTCTTTATAAAAGATTTAGAATGGAAGGGATTTTTTCTTATAAATTGGAAGTTGTCGAAACAAAATATTTAAAATTGGGATTGAGTGTTGCATGGGGACAAAATAGTCTGGATTGGGATAAACTTATTTTTGGTGATATGATAGATCCTTCTTCGGGTTTTACTTTGCCGGACGGATCAACTTTGCC
>JALVEG010000129.1 GCA_027031145.1 Saprospiraceae bacterium
TATTAATAACATATATTTTACTGATTAGATATTTACCTCAAATCGAAAATTTGGTTAAATAAGGAATATATGGCGGATATTATTCAACTTTTACCAGATTCTATAGCCAGCCAGATTGCTGCCGGTGAAGTTATTCAGAGACCATCTTCAGTTGTTAAAGAGTTGATGGAAAACTCTATTGATGCAGGTTCTGATACTATTTCTCTGGTCATAAAGGATGCTGGTAAAACTTTGATTCAGGTAGTGGATAATGGAATTGGAATGTCTCCAACTGATTCAAGAATGTGTTTTGAAAGACACGCAACTTCTAAAATCAAAGATGCCAATGATATATTTAAAATTACAACGAAAGGATTTAGAGGTGAGGCGTTGGCATCAATAGCTGCTATTGCTCATGTTGAGCTTATATCGAGACAAAAAAACGATCTTGTTGGAACAAAGGTTGTTATTCTCGGATCAAAATTTTCCAAACAGGAAAGTGTTCAAAGTGAATACGGGACAAAAATATCCGTTAAGAACTTGTTTTTTAATGTTCCGGCAAGAAGAAAATTTTTAAAATCCGATAATGTTGAGTTTAAACATATTATTGATGAATTTTTTCGTTTAGCTTTAGCACATACCGGTATATCATTCACTTTATATCATAATGGTAAAGAATTGTACAGACTTCAAAAATCTAATCTAAAACAAAGAATCGTAAATATATTTGGCAGGGGCTATGAAAATAAATTATTGCCTGTTGAGGAAAATATGGAGCTGCTAAATGTTTCAGGCTATATAGGTAAAATTGATGCAACCCGGAAATCGAGGAATAATCAATATATTTTTGTTAACAATAGATTTATTAGAAGCAATTATCTGGCTCATGCTGTTAAGTCTGCTTATGATGAATATATTGCTGATGATCAAAATCCCGTTTACTTTTTATATTTAAATACGGATCCTGCGAATATTGATGTGAATATTCATCCAACAAAACAGGAAATTAAATTTGAAGATGAAAAATTAATTTATAATTATATAAAAGTGGTTATAAAACGTATTCTTGGTAAATTTCATTATACTCCATCATTGGATTTTGATACTGGTAAAGATAATCATTTTATATCCGGCAGTAATAAAAAAAACACTGATGTTAATTTTAGACCTGGGACTAATTTTGTTTCCTCAAATATGAAGAAATCTTCTCCTGATGAGTGGGAAAAAGCTTTTGAAATTCTAAATGAGAAAGATAAAGTTGATGTTGGTAGGGGAATTAATGTAAATGTTGAGGAGATACCAAGCAAAATAAATAAAGATTCCCTTGATTTTAACGATAATGATAATATTCCGGGCTCTGAATTATTTCAAATAAACAGATCTTATATAATAAAAGAAGTTGAAACGGGTTTTTTATTGATAGACCAATATTATGCTCATCAAAGAGTCTTATATGAGAAGTATTTGAAAATGTTTTCGTCAGGGAATCCCAATATTCAACAATTATTATTTCCTGTGAAGTTGGAGGCAGGGGAAAATGATAAAATAATATTTGAAAAAATACTGCCTGAACTTAAAAAATATGGATTTAATATATCCAAAAATAATGAAAATGAATATTATATTGAAGGGATTCCGGATATTATGGGAAATAGTAATAATGTTCAGGAAATTTTAAATGATATTTTGAGTGGAAATGAAACAGAAAAAGATATTAAATCCGGACTTAATAAGAAAATCGCCCGTATATTAGCGGGATCTACTGCAAAAAATAAAGGGAAAAAACTTTCCGGAGAAGAAATGAATTATTTGGTTGATAAGTTGTTTTCCTGTGAAAACCCTTATAAAAGTCCCACAGGGAAAAAAACTTTTATAATTTTAGAAACCAAAGAGATAATAAACCGTTTTAATAGTTAAATATCCGAATAAATAAAAAATAGATAAATGATACCTGTATCCCCTTTGGTAAAAAATTTAATAATTATAAACCTGATAGTTTATTTTGCAGTAACCTTATTATTTCCAAATTGGCTTTTATATTTTGAAGCATTTTATCCTGCCTCAATATATTTTAGGCCTGTTCAACTTGTTACTCACATGTTTATGCATGGAAGTTTAATACCTCATCTATTTTTCAATATGTTTATGTTGTATATGTTTGGAAGTACATTGGAATATTTGTGGGGGCAAAAATTTTTCTTATTTGTTTATTTGGCAAGTGGATTTGGAGCTATTGCTTTTCATTTTTTTGTTAAATATATTGCTTTACAATATTATATGCATGATATAACACCTGAAATGTATGAAGAAATAATAAATAATGGAAGAGTAATGCTTATGCATGGTAAATATTTTGGCGGTGTTGCAGATAAAATAAATATGATCGTAAATGTTCCGGCTGTTGGAGCTTCAGGTGCCGTTTATGGTATTTTAGCCGGATTTGGCACACAATTTCCCCGACGATTATTGATGTTGATTTTTCCGCCTGTTGCACTTGAAGCCCGGATACTTATACCAGGGTTGGTAATATTGGAATTATTTTTGGGTTTAGGTGGAAGTGATGGTGTTGCACATTTTGCGCATATCGGAGGTGCGGTCGTCGGATTCGTTTTAACTAAATACAGATATAAATTCAATATGTAATGTCTCGAAGTATATTTGAAGATATTAAAGATTTTTTTGTTTCGGGAAATATGGTTAATAAGCTGATAGTTGTTAATATATTAGCCGGTCTGCTATTTCTTCTGATTAATATTCTATTCGGAAATTCAATTTCAGGTTTCAGTTTAAACAAATATTTTTTATTATCAATGGATGCAATTTGGGATATAAGACATCCGTGGATCATTATAACGCATTTGTTTGTTTCCGGTACTTTATTACATTTCATTTTCAATATGTTATTTTTGTATTGGTTCGGGAATATAATAGGTGATTTTATCGGAGACAAAAAAATATTACCTTTATATATTTTAGGAGGTTTATCTGGAGCGATTAGTTATTTGATTTTGGGTTATATCTTTTTCCCTGGCTCAGGATATTTTATCTTCGGTTTGGATTCGATTGTAATTTCGTTTGCTGTAGCTTCAGCTGTTTTGGTTCCGGATTATGAGCTAAGATTGATATTGATTGGAAATATCAGATTAAAGATACTGGTAATGATCTTTGTTATAATTGAATTTTTATTTGCGATTAGTAGTTATAATCCGGTTTATTTATCATATGCAGGTTCTGTTATTTTTGGTTGGTATTATATCTATTCTTTGAAAAAAGGTAAAGATATTTCTGGAAGATTTAATGAAATATTAAAGATAATTTCTTCTGTAATAAGCAAACAAAAAAAGAATCTTACCGTTACTTTTAAATCAGGGAGGGAAAAAGGGAAAAAAGATACAAATGATATTCAATATAAAAATGAATTGAACAGAATCCTGGATAAAATTAAACAGGAGGGATATGATAATTTAAGTGATGAAGAAAAAGAATTTTTGTTTTTAGCAAGTAAACGTGAATGAAATTATTGCGATCTATAGTATTTGGAGTTAATTTGATAGTGATAGTATTTACAATTCTGTCTTACATTGCTCCTTTTGTAAACCCGTCAAAACTATGGTTTTTTTCATTTTTCGGATTAGCTTTTCCTGTTTTATTGATAGCTAATATTTTCTTTGTAACTTATTATCTCGTTTATGATAAAAAGAAAAGTATATTTTCATTGATCATTATTATCGCTGGATATCAATTTATCAATGAATTTATTGCATTTAAAAAATCTGACCGGAATTCTTCCTTATCCGGGACTTTTTCAGTAATGAGCTATAATGTTAATCAGGGTAATTATTTATATAAAAATAAGATAAAGAAAAATATTCTTTCTGGATTTATGAAGAAGGAAAACCCTGATATTTTACTGTTGCAGGAGAAAAATTCAAACAGGATAGAAGAGGAGTTAAGAGATTTAAAAGATTATATTTATTTACATAAGATTGGTAAAAAGGGGGCGGCTATTTATTCTAAATTTCCAATTATTAATAAAGGAGAAGTGGACTTTAATACAAATACAAATTCGTGTTTATGGGCTGATATTGTTACCTTCAATGATACAATTAGAGTGTATAGTGTTCATTTTGAATCAAATCAGATATCCAGGTCAACCGAAAATTTAATGGAGCGTATTGAAAAAGACAGAACAATTCAGCCAAAAAACATAAAAACTATTCTGGCGAAATATAAGACATTTGTTCAATTGAGGGCAAAACAAGTTTCTTATGTAACCAGGCATATAAAGACATCACCGTATAAAATTATTGTTGGGGGTGATTTTAATGATCCGCCTATGTCATATACCTACAATCAATTTGCAAATATACTTAAAGACGCATTTAAAGAAAAAGGTTTTGGTTTGGGTATATCTTATGCAGGAATCATTCCTTTTCTAAGAATAGATTATTTGT
>JALVEG010000130.1 GCA_027031145.1 Saprospiraceae bacterium
CTTCTGGGTTATCAGTGTTTTTAAAACCTTTTCTAGTCGTAGTACCTTTGGTTTGTTTGTCAAAAACTTCTTTATCATTTATCAAAGAGGATAAATCCTTTTTAATCGCTTCTTTATCTTCATCAGAAGGTTCTAAAGGAATAAAAATATATTCCATATCTCTGCTTTCGTCCACTTTGAATTCATTCTCATGTTTTTTGATATAATCGGCGATCTCATCTTTGGTCACATTGACAAGTGAATCGGAAACCGTATTATAAGGAACGGCAGCATAGTCAAAATCTACAGCATCATTTTCATTGTGATAAAGCCACTCTCCTTCTTTTAAAGTAGGATTTATGGAAGCTTTTATCAAATCCATATAAATCTTTTCTTTTTCTTGTTCAATCAATGAATTTTCAAAATTTTTCCATTGAGCATACATTTCAGGATTTCTGTTTTTATTATCTTCAATATTTTGAATATAATCCAATAATGCATTCTCATCAAAAACCCCTTGTTGATTTGTAAAAGCTTGTTTTATGGAAGGGTTATTTACGATTAATTCCCTAAGTCTATCTTTTCCAACTTTGATTCCTAGCTCATCAAATTGATTGTTTAAAACCGCTTCTTTTATCATTTGATCCCATACCACATTCATGGCTTGCATATTGCTTAAATTCTTATTTTGTTTTTGCAACAAAGCCACTCTTTTTTGAAATTCTTGGGTAGGAATTCTTCGATCACCTACTTCTGCAATGGTTGTTGTACTCCCTTTCCCTATGGAAGATGAGTTTTTAATCAAACCTTGAATTACAAAAGCAAAAAGTGCTAAAGCTATAATTCCAATCAATACTCCTGAACGTTTTTGAATTTGTCCTAAAATTGCCATTTTATCTTGTTTATTTTAATTTCGATTTAGTTAGTTTGCGAAAATACAAACTATTCCTTAAATATGAAAGTTTTTAGAATTAAAATACATTATTATAAGCAAAAAATATCTCTATAGAATAGAAAATAATTTCATTTATAAGTTAGATGAATTAATATCTTAAAAGTAATTCTAGAAATTCTAGAAAAATTTGGCAGGCCTACATCTTTCGTATTTAGAGAAATCGTATCTAAACATAATTTCATGAGATCCCCAACTATCATGTCGTAATTCAGAAAGGGTATAATCGTAGGAATATCCAATAGAAAACTGCCGGGTCAGGAATAATTGAAAGAATAAATTCAATGCATCTTGATATCTATACCCTACTCCGAAACCCCATCGTTCATAATAAATATTGGTAGAAATATCTATAGATAAAGGAGCATTTTTTGTATATCTCAACATAAATGCCGGTTTAATTTTAATGATTTCATCTAAATCAAAAATATAGCCTCCCATCAAGTAATAATCCCTTACCAATTCAGCTCTTCCTATAATATTCGGATCAAGTTTCGGTTCTAACAGTCTGGGAGCGGAAAGCCCTATATATCCATCGTACGAATAATAATAAATACCTACCCCCACATTGGGGAAGAACTGATTATCCAAAGAATAGATTTGGGGATCGCCGGGATCATATGCATCCTTTTTGGTTAAATCCATATTCATCAAACTAAACCCTGCATTAATTCCAAAACTCAATCGGGAGTCAAAAGTTACATCTATTTGGTAGGAGTAATTAATTGTGGCGATGGTTTGTTCTACCGGCCCAATCACATCATGAGTTAAAGTCATACCCAATCCCATATTTTCAAAAATTGGACCATGAAGAGACAAAGTAGCCGTATTTGGTGAATCTTCTACTCCTAGCCATTGCATACGCCCCATTCCAACCAAAACAAAACCTTCTTTCGTTCCCGCATAAGCTGAATTAATTCGCAAAGGGTTATACATATTTTGACTAAACAAAGAAGATTGTTGGGCTTGTATGTTCAGCTCATTTCCCCATGAGATTAGCAATATAAAAAATATTATTAGTTTTTTCATTTTGTTTTATCTGTTTAAATATACTGAACCTGTAAATGTTTTATCTATATCTTCACCTAAATCTATTACGTAATAATAAACACCTACCGGCAACTTTTTATTGTTTTTACTATTAGTTCCATCCCAAAAGTTATCGGTATTATTATAACTATAGGTAGAATAAACCAAATTACCCCAACGGTTATATATTCTCACTTGATTATCAGGAAAACTTTCTATCCCTACAATGCGGAATATATCATTCAATCCATCTTCATTTGGTGTCAAGATTTCATAAACTACTATATTAGCTGTTCTCACATAAGTTGGATCATCGGGCTCGCCATCGTTTTCTGTATCAACATCCGTATCATTATTTGAATCATCAGACAAATCGATTATTTGATTTCCTGTCGGATCGTTGCCTACTACAGTGGCCGTATTGAGAACAAAACCTCTTTCAACATCATCTTCTGTGATATAATAGGTAGCCACAAAATTTGTAGAGTTAGATTGTCCTGCTCCTAAATTAAAGGCACCACCCACTACAGGCACCAAAGGATCATTGACTTGTATATCTCTAATACTCACATTTCCCGTATTAATCACGGTGAAACTATAAGTAATGGTTTCTCCAATATCTGCCAGGCCATCTCCATTCTCATCATTGAATACACCTATTTTTTGGAGTTGAAGTTCTCTTACCTGTTTTAAAGGAGTATGAGTAATATCATCCGGCTCAAAATCACCTTCAATATCTACATCAGTAGGATCATTGGGATCATCTGAAATATCAGAAACCGTAGTGCCCGAAGGACTTGTTCCGACCACCAATGCTCGGTTATCCACAAAACCTTGATCAATCATGGCTTGTGTTAGAATTAAATCCCCATAAAATACCCAGATTTCTCCCACATCCAATTCATTATCTGCATCTACATCTCCACTTTGATATTGAATATTAGCTCCTAATAAGGGATCTGAAATATTTATATTATGTATAGCTTGCCTTCCTGTATTATATACTTCAAAAACATATTGAATTTTTTCTCCCGGCATAGGCTGATCATCATCTACTGCAATAACAACTCCATGTTTTTTAAGTTCCAATTGATATTGTTTAACCAGGAAGGTAATCGTAGGATCATCAGGCCCATTTGGTGAAACAGGATCCGTATCATCCGAAAGATCCGAATATTCTATGCCTTCTTTTATAACAAAAGCCTTAGCCGAATTAACCACTTTTTCATTATCTATATCTGCTTGAGTGATATAATGAACTGCCGAAACTGAAGCCGATTGTCCGGGAGGAATATGGCCAATAGGCAAGGCAGAAGTTATAATGGCCTGTGGATCGTCAATATCTAAATTGTCTAAACTTACATTTCCTGTATTTGTAATGGTAATTACATAATTTATAATATCTCCTACTACCAAATTTTGTGGCACATAAGGAAGTCCATCATCTTTTGTTACTTCAAAAGCAATGTTTTGATAAATATGGGTTATCGTAGGATCATCACCAACTCCCGGTGTAGGAGAATTAGGATCATTATCATCAGATAAGTCAATTACATCTTGATTATTAAATGCACTTTGAGCCTTAAATGAATTTTCAACATAACCGGCATCAATATCGGCTTGAGTAACCGTGTGTAAAGCTGTTATCTGAGAGGTCTGACCAGGCACTAATTGTGTAATTGTAGTATTTCCTGCTATACTTGCATTTTGATCGGATAAAAGAATATTATTCAAAGTAACATTACCCGTATTGGTTACTGTAATTGTATAGTTAATTACATAACCTATGTTTAAATTTTGATCACTATAGGGCAATTGGTCATCTTTTATTACTGTCAATTCGGGGGTTTGTATAAATCTTGTGATCGTAGGATCATCATCACCGGTACCTGCCGGATCCACATCGCCAATATCATCTGAAGTATCTGTATACAGAATTGAATTAAAATTAGCTTCTACAATAGCTGAATTAACTTTTTGTCCGTTATCAATATCTGTTTGAGCAACGATATATTCTGCTAAAACAGTAGCGGTAGTTCCCGGTTCCAAATCATGAATCGGCGTCCCTCCGATAATGGTAGCATTATTGTCTATTACATTCACTAGAGGAAAAGTAACATTTCCTGTATTTTTGACAGTTATGATATATTGAATAGTAGTTCCGGGAGCAATCAATTGCGGTTGATAGGGCAATTGATCATCTTTAAAAATCACGATTTCGGGAGTTTGTATAATCTTAGTTATTGTAGGGTCGTCACCTGTTCCCGGTGTAGGAGAATTAGGGTCTAAGTCATCCGATACATCGCTTATCAACTGACTGGCAAAATAGGTTGAAGCAGTCGCAGAGTTCACTATTTCACCGGCATTAATATCCGCCTGTGTAACGACATGTGTTAAAGTAATTTCTTTCGTTTCATTAATCTGCAATAAAGGTATTTGAGTCACTTGAGGTTCTGCATTATTATCTATC
>JALVEG010000131.1 GCA_027031145.1 Saprospiraceae bacterium
ATTGTCGTAGATTGAGTGACAGTACAATTCAAACTATCGGTAACAGTTACTGTATATGTACCCGGCGCCAGTCCTGTTATAGTTTGAGTTGTCTGACCATTGCTCCAATTATAATTGTAAGGAGGAACTCCACCTTTCGGACTTGCGGATGCCGTACCGTCATTAGCATTGTTCGCAGTTTCGTCCGTTTTAGCAATTGAAACAAGCAGTTCAGAATTTTGATAGATAGTATAATCGGCATAAACGGAACAGTTTAGATTATCGGTTATAGTTACACTGTATTTTCCCGGACACAAATTATCTATTGAGGAAGTAGTATCTCCTGTGTTCCATAAATATTGAAGAGGAGCAGTAGCACTATCCACACTCAATATTTGTATTGAGCCGGAACATTCTCCATAACAATTAATATTCTCTACATTATCATTTATCGTCATTACAGGACATTCGAAAGCATTTACCGTAACTGTTTGAGTATCCTGGCATTGATAAAAGTCACTGACTGTGACTGTATAATTTCCAGGTGTCAGATTAGTGATGGTTTGAGTGCTTTCGCCATTGCTCCAACTAAATGTATAAGCAGGAGTACCTCCTATAGGATCGCTGGTAGCGGTACCATCATTAAACCCATTGCCTGTTTCATCCGTAGCACTTGCATTTGCATCAGGCAACTCATGTACCGTCACAGTGACTTCGTCGGTATCCGAACATCCGTCATCATTCTCAACCGTTACGGTATAAGTTATAGTTTGCGTTGGACTCGCTACCGGATTGGCTATATATGGATCGCTTAAAAAATCTTTGGGTTGCCAGAAATAATATGTACCGCCTGTTGCATTCAACTGTGTTGCATCACCTAAACAAATGTCCACATCTTCACCTGCATCTGCAGTAACATATTCCGTCTCAAAACTTTCTTCGGAACAATCATTGTCATAAGGCGCATTGTTGTATGGATTAACAGTTACATAAATAGTGGTTTCACAATCAAAATCGGAAGGTGAATCCCAAACAGTAACATTTCCTACATCTCCATCCTGAATATCTCCACCCCCCGGATATGTTCCCACAATAAGGTAATATCCGTCTGCTCCATCAGAAGCTTCCCAAGAAATATTAGTAGATATATCAACTCCGGTTTCACCATTGACCGGATTTGTCAAATTTGTACAATCCGGAGGAGTACAAGCAGACTGAACTTCAGCTTCGCTATTGCAACCTGCCGTATTATCATGAATATCCGTTGTGCCTCCATTGTTTAATACTTCACAAATACTCAAAACTTCACATTCTGATAAAGATGGATTATAATAGATATTGATATCTTGATATGCTGGATCGCTTGAATTAATAGTGGCGGGATCTATATTGCCCAATCCATCCAGGCTTGTTATATAAGGTAGATTTCTAATTGTAATATATCCGTTAATTGAGTTAAGATTTTCAAGCGCATTAAAATCACTATTAGAAATTTTGTAGATAGCCAAATATCCATCAATTTGAGTTAGATTGCTTAAGGCTGAAATATCCGTTAATAATGTTGAGTTGTATATATTCAAATAACCACCGATCGAAGTTATATTATCAAGTCCTTTTAATCTGATTAAAGCAGGATTGTCTTTAATTGACACATATTCTCCAATGTCCCCCACTCCTTCCAAACCAATTAAATTTTGTAAAGAATTATTATTTAGTATATTCAAATAACCCTGAATAGTATTTAGATTGTCCAATCCATCAAGGCTTTTCAATTGATCGTTGTATTTAATTTCAAATGCTCCGCTTATTTCCATTAAATTGCCCAAACCATAGAAATTGGTAATTTTATCATTATTTATCACAGAGAAAAATCCGCCTATACTTTCAAGATTATTTAGCCCGGTAAAACTGGTTAAGGAAGAATTATAACCAATTGAAAAAAATCCACCTATAGACGAAAGATTATTAAGTCCGGAGAAATTGACTAATGCATAACAACTTGCAATCTGAAAGCTACCTCCTACAGTCTCCAGAGAATTCAATCCCGTCATATTTGTTATAGAGGTATTAAAATTTATTTTTGCACTTCCGCCTATATTTGTCAAATTATTAACACCATTTAGACTTTGAAGTCCCGCATTATCTTTAATATAAAAACTTCCATTCACGTCTGTAAGGGAGTTAAGGCCATTAAGGGAATTTAGACTACCATTGTTTTCGATATCCAGATAGCCTCCTATATTATCAAGATTGTTAAGCCCTGTTAAATCCTGTATACCTGCATTATTCATGACAGTCAGATTACCATCAATTTGTTGTATTTGTAGTAACCCGTACAAAGATTGAATACTATAAGGTTGAGCCTCTTCAATATGAACATATCCAAGTATTTCTGTACATCCTGGATAATTATTGGAAAATTGATCTATTTGATATTGACTGGTAATAGTAATCCCGTTTTGCAAGCACGAGGATTGTGAAGATACAATATTTGAAATGCTTAACAACAACAGAAAAGTTAATATTTTTTTCATGATAATATGTTTTAATTAGAAAATATATACAAAAGTATAATAAAACAGGAGCGCTACACAAGCGTATAAATACCTGTTTATATAGGTATAAATACCTATTTTTTGATAATAGAGAAGGAATGATTTTAATTATTTTCAAATGTAACTACTCAGGTAGGGTTCTTTTGAGATGAAAAAATACGATTTTTTTGCCAGATGAAGCTTATTTTTTGAAGGCATAGTGGAGCTACGTCAAAAAAAATAGCTGAAATATGGCGAAAAAAGAAATTTTTTCAATCAAAATGATTCCACCTGAGTAGTTACTTTCAAATTAAAATAGTAATTTTGTTGCTATCATTGAGTTATATTATAAAGTATTAAGATTGAAAATAAAGGTAGTTTTTATAATAATCTTGTTTTGTCTTATATATTCCGGCATTATTTGGCAATAAAGTTGACAGCCTGAAAAATATCATTTCAAAACTTCAGGAAAATGAAAGAGAACAGAAAATAGATTATTAGGCAGACACTAAATAGTATCAGCATGAAAACACATCAAATTTGAAATTGATTTTTTCTGTAAAGAGTAATCTTTTCATAGTTGGCTCATATTGCCAATCCCGGCATATCAATACCTGAAACAGCCCAAAATTCATATTCAAAGTTTAAAGAAAAGATTCCTTTTCCCTCAAATTTTATATTATCTGTTCCTGATTCAGGTTTGGCATTGTATGATATTTCAAACTCAGCAATTCCTTCCTTTCTCTTGATATCAAATTTGACGGTGGTAAATTCAAATTTGTTTAAGGTAAAAGATGAAAAACTATCCTTAAAATCAAAAATGGCTTTTTTTAATTTTCCTTCATTGATTTTACTTCCGTCTTTAGATATGAAATTTTCCCGCTCAAAAGGGATATATTCCCAGAATTCTTTATCCGGTTTCAATATATAATTCAATACATCTTCCGAATTCTCTTTTATATCATACTCATGATTTGGATAAAATTCTTCATAAATAAAGGTTGTCATCATTCCGGGAATGTTAATATCTTCAATTTCCTGATCGAATAGTTCTTCAGTAATAAAGCGGTATATTTCTTTTTCTTCTACCTCACATATAGTATCTAAACGAATACCATTTTTATTCATAAGCTTAGTTATTTTCTCCAATTCTTCACTTAATTGATTTTCCTGTAATTTATCCGGTTTGATAAAATCAGGGCTTCCTATACGTTTATAAACTGTGGTGTTATTTTGCTGTTGAAACTGCTTTTCAAATTCCATGATGTGATCCAGAAACTGAGATTCGATTTCAGGAGGCAGATCACCGCCTGAATGGAAATCTTCCATTCCAAATTCATTTTTTAGTATTTTCTTTTTTTCTTCGATCTCTTTTTTCAGTTCATATTTTTTCTTCCGGCTCATAAGAAAAATTTTAAAATAATTATTAGGTTTTTATTCAGGCAAGTTACTTTGAAAAGAAAAAAGTATTCTTATTATTCAAATAATTCTACCTGACTATATACAATATATATTATTTTACCTCTTTTAGCCTTACCGGGCCCGCCTTTACCAAATCATCGGGTACACCATCTTTAAACAATTTGAAGTTTTCGATATATCTGGCTACCAAAGCATCATATTTTCGCCAATAATCATCTTTATCTCCCCATGCATTGGATGGTTCAAAGACTTCATCGGGTACTCCCGGACAAGAAAGAGGAATTTCGAATCCAAACAACTTGTCTTTCCTATATTCAACATTATCCAATTTTCCTTCCATAGCAGCATTAAGCATATTTCTCGTGTGTTTGATAGAGATACGCTTTCCAACACCAAATTTTCCACCTACCCAGCCGGTATTAACGAGCCATATATTTGCTCCTGACTGTTCCGCTTTTTTTCTTAATAAATTAGCATAATAATATGGGTGATGTACCATGAAAGGTGCGCCAAAACATGCACTAAATGTTATCTCCGGCTCAATTCCCAATCCAAGTTCCGTACCTGCTATTTTAGATGTATATCCACTGATGAAGTGATAAATAGCCTGCTCCATTGAAAGTTTCGCTATTGGAGGCATTACACCTTGAGCATCAGCAGTAAGAAAAATAACATTTTTGGGCAGGCTTTTGACCATTTTCTCAGGTACTGAATTAGGTATATACTCCAATGGATATGACAATCTGGTATTTTCCGTCAGACTTTCATCATCCAGATCTATTTCTCTTGATGAAGGATCAAAAATAACATTTTCCAGTATTGTTCCGAATTTATGAGTACATGCATGTATTTCCGGTTCTGCTTCTTCCGAAAGTCTGATAGCTTTAGCATAACATCCTGCTTCATAATTGAATACTCCCGTATCACTCCATCCATGTTCATCATCACCGATCAACCTTCTTTTAGGATCTGCCGAAAGGGTTGTCTTCCCAGTACCGGACAATCCGAAAAATAAAGCAACATCACCATCATCACCTACATTAGCAGAACAATGCATAGACATAACATCCTGTAAAGGCATCAGATAATTCATTAGGGTAAATATTGATTTTTTGATCTCCCCGGCATAAGATGAACCTGCTATTATAACTAATCTTTGAGCAAAATTGATAACTATTGCCGTTTCGCTTAATGTTCCGTCAATTCTTGGATCCAATTTGAATCCTGGAGACACCATTACTGTAAAATCGGGAATAAATTCTTTTAATTTTGCCAAATCTGTTTCTGATATAAGCATATTTCTTGCAAAATGAGCACTCCAGGCTTTATCGGAAATAACTCTTACCGGCAAACGATAATCAGGATCTGCTCCTGCATACACATCCTGAACAAATAATTCTTCACCCTGCCAAAATGCCTGCAAACGCGCAAAAAGTCCGCTAAATTTTTCCGGCGACATAGGTCTGTTATATTCACCCCAGTCAATTTTATTCTCAGTACTTTCCTCCCTGACAAAATATTTATCATTAGCAGCTCTGGCTGTCCATTTTCCGGTATATGTTTGGAAAGCACCTCCGGCAACAAGTTTACCTTCTCCTCTAAATACAGCTTCTTCTACCAAAGCAGCTGTTGGCAAATTCCAATAAACTCTTTCCAAATGTACAAGCCCGTGATTTTCTAATCCGTAATCAGACTTATTAGTTGTAGCATGAGCAGATGCAGGCGTATTTATTTTTAAATATTTCATGTGTTTTCAATTAATTTTATTTCTTTTAATTATATTGGATTTTTCTGTATTTTTAATAATTCAATTATCAAATCTATTAAGATCGAAAATTTAATGATTCAAATAACTACTTCCAATCCCTTATTAATTTTCTGTCTCCAATATATAATTCATTTGGTGAATTCGGATCAATCGCCCATTTTATCCTTTCCATTCCTTCCGTGATATCTTTGATACTTCCGCAAAATGAAATTCTCAAATGTCCTTCCATTCCAAATTCAACTCCGGGAACAGTTAATACCCTGACTTTATCTAATAATAATTTTGATAATTTAGTGGAATCTTTTTCAAATGCACTAAAATCAGCAAATGAATAAAATGTCCCTTGCGGTTCTATAAGATGTACTCCGTCAAAAGCCTTTAAGTGATTTACTAAAACTCTTCTATTATTCTCCAATGTAACTCTTAAACTTTCTACAGAAGATTGAACTCCGTTAATAGCTCCTATGGCAGCTTTCTGAAGTAAGATCGATGGACCTGAAGTTTGATGGCCCTGTATATTTGCCATAGCTTTGATCACCTTGGTATTTCCGATTGCCCAACCAATTCTGAAACCTGTCATAGCATAAGCTTTTGATACCCCATTTATAACGATTAACTTAGAATTATCTGAAAAATCTTTAACATAATCATAAGGATTTGCCGCTTTTACACCATTATATACCAATTTTTGATAAATGTCATCCATGATCAGATAAATTCCTTTTTTCTCAGTATATTCAACTATTTCTTTGATGAATTCAGCAGGATAGACGGCACCTGAAGGATTATTAGGACTATTTATAATGATAGCTTTAGTATAAGAAGAAACATTTTGAGTAATATCTTCCATAGTTGGAGTAAATGTTCCGTCTTCAGGTACTACCGGAACAGGAATAGCACCACATAACTTAACCATATCAGGATATGATACCCAGTAAGGTGCAGGAAACAACACTTCATCCTGAGGATCAAGAATCGCCTGCAATGCTACCATCAAAGCTTGTTTGGCTCCACTGGAAACAATTATGTTTTTTGGTGATACTTTTCTTCCGTAATTATCCTGTGTATATCTGATTACCGCTTTTTTCATATCAACACTTCCATCTGCCGGCGCATATCTTACCTCACCGGTATTGAGCTGTGAAGCTACAGCGGTGATAGCATCTATCGGGGCTTTGCTTTTTGGCTCACCTCCTCCAAGATGAATAACAGGTTCGCCTTTAGCTTTAAGGATAGCAAAGGTTTCATTCATTTTTAAGGTGACAGATTCACCAACATTTCTTCCTATTAGACCTAAACTCATTTTTATATATTTTTATTAAAAAATTGCAATAAAATTAATATTTAAACTAAATTGTGTCTGTAAGAAAACTAACCAGATTTAAAATTTATTTTATTTGTGAAAGTCTGTTTTTTTAGAAATGATTGATACTGAGTAGCAAATTCCTTAAAATAAAAATCAAAATCTCACATGCCCGATAAAACTAAAACGGGGCAAAATCATCTAAATTTTAAAAATTGCCTGTTTTTATATTGACATTAAATTATTGAGAAACAAAATTAATTTTTTAATTAAAAAAAATATCATTTACGCCAAAAAATTGTATTTTAATTAGATTTATACTAAATAATGCTATATCGTGTAAGTTAAACAGGGGTATATTTCATTTTTTATCTCAAAAGCACCCTGCTATGGCAATTTCCTTTATTAAATCTTTACAAATTTATTTTTTATCGCATAAATGAGTAAATCAATAACATTTTTAGAACCTGTTTTAAGAATCATATTAGCTTTATGACCATCTACGGTTCTTTTGCTGATATATAATTTGGAAGCTATTTCTTTACTTGACAAGCCTTTTGTTATCAATTTTAATATTTCCAGTTCACGTTTTGTGAAATGGGTTTCATTTTCAGAATTATTGGATGTATTAATGAATTTTTGAGTAAAGTAAGGTAATAGTTGTGATGAATAATAATTATTTCCTGCAACCACTTGCATGATTGCATATTCAATTTCCTCACGGTTAATATTTTTCATCAGAAATCCTTTTGCTCCTGATTTTATCATATTTTCCAAATACTCTTCTTCACCAAACATTGATATAGCAATGATCTTAATATCCGGGTATTTACTAATGGCAAGTTTTGTCGCTTCAATACCATCCATAACGGGCATACGAATATCCATAAAAACAATATCAGGCTTATGTGAATTGAGCAAATTCAGAAATTCTTTACCATTTGAAGCTTCTCCTATTACCTCGATTTTATCCATTTGATTAAGAATCAAATTTAATCCTTTCCTGAAAATCTCATGATCATCAACCGTTAATATTTTGATTATATCTTCCATATATTTGTAATTTAAATTATGTATCAAAATATATGTCAACAGTTAAACCCTTACCTTCTTCACTTGAAAAATAAATTGTCCCTCCCAAAGTATTTATTCTATTCAATATATTCTTAAGTCCCAAGCCCGCTTTGTCCGAATTGACAGTTTTATCAAAATCAAAACCTTTACCATTGTCGGAATATTGAATTTTGATTTGATTTTGGTCTTTTTCAAATTTGATATTTATTTGCGAAGCTTCAGCATGTTTGATAGTGTTATTGATCAACTCCTGCAATACTCTGAAAAGAATTGCTTTTGTATCATTATCAAAATGGAAATCATCAATATTTATTTTTTCTATTGAAATATCGATTCCTTTGGATAATTTCAGCTTTTGACTAAAAGAATTAATCGCTTCTATCAATCCTTTTTCAGTCAAACTTACCGGCAATATATTATTTGAAATTATTCTTACGGAATTGATCGAATCATCTATCAGATTCTTTACATAATTGATGATTTCCTGTTTTTCATCTTCGGAAGCAGACTCCAATCCGCTGATAAACAATTTTATACTTGATAAAAGTGGTCCCAAGCCATCGTGAAGGTCGGCAGAAAAACGTTTTCTTTCTTTGTTTTCGGTATTTATCGCTGTTATCTCAATCTCTTTTTGCATTTCTCTGATTTTTGTAATGTCGATCATCACACCGAGAATTCCAGTCACAATACCATTTTCAACATTAGGACTGAAAAAACCAACGAAATAGTATTTTTTACCATCAATATTAAATTGATACTGTTTTTCAAATACTTTTTGATTGTCATAAACTTTTAAAATATCTTTTTGAAAATCATCTTTATTGACTGGGAAAAGCGTGTCAAAGATATCCACACCGTTTGCTATTTTTTCTTTATCTATTTTGAAAAGTTTTAATCCAAAATCATTGATATATTTTACCTGCTTGTTTTTATCGACAAAAAACGTTACAAGGGGAAGCATATTTGCCAATTTGTAATAATTGCGAAGGTTTTCGGTAAATTTCAGTTCAGCCTTTTGCTGTTTTATCAGTTCTTTGGCTTTTTGTCTTTGGCGCAAAAGATTGAAATATATTAGTGAGAATAATAATCCCAATAACGCAAATCCGATAACCGCATACATTATTGTGCTTCTTCTTTTCAATTTCACAGCTTTTATTTCATTGTCTTTCGCAAGGAGTTGTATCTGTTTGTTTTTTTTCTCTGTATCGTATTTTGTTTGCAACTCCGATATTTTTAAATTTGTCTCTTCTATTTTTAATGAGTCATTAAGAATTTTATAATCCTGAAAGTAATAATATGCCTCTTCAAAATTATTAAGATGTTTATAACAATTGGATAATCCTGCACAAGCTTCTCTCTGCCATTTTAAATATTTATATTTTTCAGCGATTTCCAGTCCTTTTTCATATTGTTTAATCGCTTTTTTATACTTATGATTTTTTTCATATACGCTTCCCACATTTATTTGAGCAGCAGAAATAATATATGGAGATTTTGATTTTTTTGCATTTTCCAATGCTTTTAAATAATTTTTAAGTGCAAGAGGATATTTTTTTTGATCCATATAAATAAGAGCCAATGAATTATACGCTAACATTAGTTTGTAATAATCATCTCTGCTTACAGGTTTTGTCCCGTATTTCAATGATTTGTTAATGTATTTAAGGGCTTTTTCATATTCTTTTTTTCCCCGAAAATTGAGGCCAAGAGTTAAGTATATTGAAAATAAAGAATTAGTATCTATGTTTTCGCTTTTACTTTCAAGTTCCAAAGCTTTTTCCAAATAATATTGAGCTTTTTCAAAATTGTTTAATTTTCTATACAATTGTCCTAATTCAGTATTAGCTTTGATTATTCCTTTTTTATAATTATTTGCTTCACTTATTTTTAAAGCTTTCAAACCCAATTCAGCAACTTTATCATATTTAGATATCTTCGTATAAATATAACTCATTAAACTTAATAATTCAATCTGATTTTTGAATAGTTGCAGTGTATCGGGTTTATTGGTATTTAATAAACTATCTATTAGATTTAATGATTTACTATAATAATAAATGGCTTTTTTATTTTTATGCATTCTCTCATAAACACCTCCCTTTTCTTTGAATATTACAAATAATTTGTCAAATCGTTTTAATTTTTTTAATAAGACTTCAGCTTTAGAATAATATTCCAAACCCTTTTTATATTCTTCCATATTAGCATAATTGAAACCCATATTCCTATAAGCAAATGCAATCTGAAAACTATCAGAATATTTTTTTGCATATTTAACGGCTTCATTCAGATAGTAAATAAGTATGTCGGGTGATTGTTTTTTATATTCCTTTTTGAATAATTTATTGAAAATTTCAGCTTTTTTATCTTCAGGTATCGTATCCAATACTCGCTTTAAACTATCAATACCGGAAACAGATGAATTAGCTTGAGCACATAGCAAATTAACAAAGAATAATGAAAAGACTATTAATGAAAATCTGATTTTATTCATGATAAGGATTTTGAAGTTATACCAATACAATCCCCTTTTTAAATACTTCAATATTTGTAACTATTAAGGTAAAGTCATTTCAATAGCACAATATCAAAGCAGTTACATATTTTTCTAGTTATAAGCCACATTAATCCTTCTATTTCTATATATCTAACAGGCCAAAGCCAAATAATATCGCTTGTCCAAAGTTATAAACTAATTTTGAATTTTTAGTTATTTTGTGTAAATATTTACTCGATATTTTATTTGGATTGAGTAATTTGCTGTTTGTCTTACATTATTTTTTATGCAAAATCATATTCCATAACCTGCATTTCCAAACTATTCAGTTCTTCTTCAGCAGCATTTAATGCTGAAAATATTTCATCTTTTTTATCAGGAAAAATATCGATGGAACCACTAAAAAGTTCATTATAATATTTTATACCGTCTCTTATATTCATTATGAATTTGGTGAAATATTTTATTTGTTTTTCCGTGAGATCCTCTTTGGCTTCTTCAATTTTGTTTTTAAGATAATCTAAATACAAAGATAATTCCTTAATAAACATATTCGGTCTGTCTTTCCTGTCCAAAACATTTGCCCTGCCATATATATGATCTGCCATTTCCTGCAATGAAGTTTCCTTGCTAAAATAGGCTGTATTAGGACCCGGGCATACAAGAACTGCATCACCTTCGACCTTTCTTTCTATATCATAATTGACCAGTGCCGTAGTGCCTAATCCTACGCACAAACATGCCTTTGCAGTAATTTTGTCATATTGTTTCTTAAATTCTTTTTCAGGCAGATCTTTTTGTTTCAATTCTTTTATTTTCAATCTTTGGTATTGTCGTGAAGCAGTGCATATAGGCTTTTCTGTAAATTCGCTGTTGAATAAAAGATGTTGTTTAGGACATGGACTTCCAGGTCTTCCTTTAGCGATCAATTCCTGTTTTTCCTTTTCTTTAGTATCAGTTCTAAGACTGTTAAAAGGAACACCAAGAGGAGAAATATCACTTAAATATATATCTTCTTCTTTGGCGGCAATCAATTTTTCTCTTGTATCTTTATCCACGGTAGTTGCTTCCGGTACCAATAAAAATGGAGAACCCCAACCGACTGAATCCACTTCATAATGTTCAAGTAAAAAATTGTGTTCTTCTGCTGTTCCAACTCCTCCCTGAGCAGTTATTTTTATAGGTAATATGGATTTTGGTACAATCCTGTTTTGAGACTGAAGTGATTTTTTCAATATTTCAAAAATCTCTTTGGTAAACTCTTTTCTGTGCAATTTGAATTCTTCCAAAATAGGTCCCATCAGATATCCGTCTGTAGCAAAAGCATGTCCACCGCAATTGAGACCTGACTCAATTCTGTATTCAGAGATCCATATTCCTTTTTTTGCCAAAAACTTTCCCTGGATCAATGCAGATCTGTAATCGCTGACTTTTAATGTTATTTTTTTCTTTATTTTTCCTGATTCATCAGGATAAAAATCTTCAAATTTGGTAATATATCCGTAAAGTCTTGGATTCATTCCGGCTGATAATACTATTGAAGATTCCAGATCGCTATTGGCAAAACCCCTGAAAGCAGCATGAGCATCATTGTACTCAACAGGCAGTTTTTCGCCATCCCTGTAATACTCTTTGTCCAGTTTGGTCATTATATTTACATCAATATTCCCTCTTTGCAGATTTTCTTTCAGCCAAGTAGAGATATCATTCAAATTGAAATACTTATCTGTAAGGTTTTTAAACTCTTTTTTAATATTTGAAGTATCGGGAAGCAAACTGAAATATTTTTTTATTTCATCTGCTTTTTCTATAGTGTTGCTTTTTAATTCATTGAATTTATTTTCAACAAGTTCGTTTATAAGATTAAGATATGATGTTATTCTTTTTGCTCTGTAATCATCTATTTTTTTTGTTATCTCGTTATATGGAATTTCAAATAATTCAGAATACAATTTTCTCATTTTTTCTATTAATTCATCATCTGAAATGGAAATAACGGAATCAATACCATAATGAGCGACTTTAAATGGAGAATCTACTGTGAAAGCTAATCCCATTACAGGGATATGAAATGAATGTGGGTTAAGCATGTTTGAAATAGTTTTATAATACAAATTTTATATTCAGTGTATTTACTCAGGTAGAATCTTTTTAATTGAAAAAACATCCTTCCGGAGTAGATACTGTTAAGTTAATTCGAGGTGCAAATTTAACTGTTTAAATATAATAAACAAGTATTGTATAAAATAAGTTCTATTAAACCTAAGTATGATACAAATAATTTTTAATACTATTTTAAGTGTGTTTTTGGTATTATTGCTATTTTCGCATTTATAAATACAATTACATGAAGATTGCAATAGCTCAACTCAATTATATAATCGGTGATTTTGAAGGGAATACATCAAAAATGCTAAAGTCAGTGGAAGTGGCAAAAAATCAGGGAGCTGATATAGTAGCTTTTTCAGAATTAGCGACCTGCGGATATCCGCCAAGGGATTTTTTAGAATTCGATGATTTTATAAGAAGAGCAGATGAAAGTGTCGAAAAACTAAAACAAGCATCAAGGGATATTGCAATTATAGTTGGTACGCCTACGGTAAATCCTGTAATTGAAGGAAAGGATCTGTATAATTCAGTATTATTTCTGTATGAAGGAGAGGAAAAATTCAGACAGCATAAAACGCTCTTGCCAACCTATGATATTTTTGATGAATATCGTTATTTTGAGCCGGCAAGTGAGTGGGGCGTAGTGGAATTTAAAGGAAAGAAAATAGCACTGAATATATGCGAAGATCTTTGGAATATTGGAAATGAGAATCCTCTCTATACTATCAACCCCATGGATGAAGTTATCAAATATGATCCTGATCTCATAATAAATGTTTCGGCTTCACCTTTTGATTACAACCAGGCAAAAAAAAGGTTGCATGTTCTTAAAGCTAATGTGGACAGATACAAGATACCTTTATTCTATATCAATCATATTGGTGCTCAAACCGAATTGATCTTTGACGGAGGTTCTGTCGTTATGTCTCCTAATGGAAAGATATTTAATGAAATGACCTATTTCAAAGAAGAAATAAAAACTTTCGATTTGGATGAGGTTATGAAAAATACAAGATCAGTTGAACAACCTAAAGATAAAATGGCTTTGATCCATGATGCTCTGGTACTTGGAATTAAAGATTATTTTGGAAAACTGGGATTCAAAAAAGCGATTATTGGACTTTCAGGTGGTTTAGACTCGGCTTTGACAACTGTATTGGCTACGGAAGCTCTTGGCAATGAGAATGTTTTTGTATTGATGATGCCTTCACAATTTTCCTCAAAACATTCAATAACAGATTCTATCGATTTGGCAGATAATCTTGGAATAGATTATGAAATTATTAAAATAGAAGATATTTACACAGAATTTATAGAAAAATTAAAACCGATTTTTAAAGATAAACCTTTTAATGTAGCTGAAGAAAATATCCAGGCGAGAACAAGGGGTACTTTACTGATGGGAGTATCCAATAAATTCGGTCATATCCTTTTGAACACAACCAATAAAAGTGAAATGGCAGTAGGTTATGGTACACTATATGGTGATCTTGCCGGAGGTTTATCTGTCATAGCCGATATTTATAAGACGGAAGCATATCAACTGGCAGAATATATCAACAGAGATGATCAGATCATACCTTGTCATATAATAAATAAACCTCCATCAGCAGAACTCAGACCAAATCAGTATGATAGTGATTCCTTACCGGATTATGATATTTTGGACAAAGTGCTTTATGAATATATCGAAAAAAGACAAGGTCCAAAGGAACTTGTTGCAATGGGTTTCGATGAAAAACTGGTAAAAAGAGTATTGCGTCTTGTCAATATGAATGAATTCAAAAGATATCAGACTGCTCCTGTCCTACGTGTTAGCGAAAAAGCTTTCGGAGTAGGAAGGAGAGTGCCTATTGTTGCGAGATATCTGTCCTGATTATAACTCAACTTCTTCTTTCATCATCGGGATATAAATATCTCCGAAACCTATATTTTTCAAAGACTTTTTAAAAGCCTTTTGACTTTCATATTCTCCATGAACGATAAAAGTTCTTTTAGCATTTTTCTGATT